>JAHFTI010000018.1:3160-18243 GCA_023265535.1 Opitutaceae bacterium | reverse complement strand
CCCCCTCGCCTGGAACAGCCCCGGCGCCACCAACCCCATCCTGCCCGGCTATTTTGCCGACCCTTCCCTCCTCACCCACGAGGGCCGCTTCTACCTCTACGCCACTCTCGACCCCTGGGGCGGCGACACGCTCGGCTGCTGGGAATCCACCGACCTCAGGACCTGGGAATACCGCCACCTCCCTTGGCCCAACAAAACCGACTGCACCAGCCCCACCTCAAAGAGCGCCAAGGTCTGGGCCCCCTCCGTCGTGAAAGCCCCGGACGGTCGCTTCCACATGTTTGTCTCCGTGGGCAACGAGATCTGGGTGGGCGTCGCCGACCACCCGCTCGGCCCCTGGACCAACCCGCTCGGCAAGCGGCCCCTCATACCGGCCGACTTCCGCCCGGGCTTCCACATGATCGACGCGGAGGCCTTCATCGATGACGACGGCCAGGCCTACCTCTACTGGGGCTCCGGCTGGGGCTGGAAAAACGGCCGCTGCTTCGCCGCCCGCCTCAACGCCCGCCTCGACGCCCTCGAGGGCGAGGTGCGCTACATCACCCCGCCCGACTACTTCGAGGGCCCCTTCGTGTTCAGGCGCGCCGGCCGCTACTACCTGACCTGGTCGGAGGGACGCACCGACCGCGACACCTACAATGTCCGCTACGCCACCGGCGACAGCCCCTTCGGCCCCTTCACCCCCGGCCCGGGCAACCCGATCCTGAGGACCGACACGGCCGCCAATGTCGTCAGCCCGGGCCACCACGCGGTCTTCCCGTATCAAGGTTCCCACTACATTCTCTACCACCGCCACTCCGTCCCCTTCGTGCAGGGGGAGATCCTGCGCCAGACCTGCGTGGGGGAACTGGCCTTCGCCGCGGACGGCTCCCTCCTGCCGCTTGCACCCGCCCATGTCGCGCCGCCCCCCTTCGCACGCGACACCCCCGCCCCGGGCAGGCGGCCCACCCCGGCCGTCCCTGTCTCCTCAGCCTCCGCCTCCAGCCACCTTGCCGACCACACCCGCGCCAACGCCGTGCTGGACGACAATTTCGCCACCCGCTGGGCCCCCGCCTCGGGCGACGCCACCCCCTGGCTCGCCGTCGACCTCGGCTCGGTCCGAGGCTTCTCCGCCCAGGAGCTGCGCCTCGAGTATCCATGGAAGCACTACGACTGGACCCTCGAGGCCTCCGACGACGGCCTGGCCTGGCGCGGGCTCGCGGACTCGCGGCCCGGCGACCTCGCCGGTTCCCCCCTGCGCATTGCCGCCCCCGGCAGGGCCCGCCACCTGCGCCTCCGCTTTTCCAGGACCGGGAACACCGTCCCGGCGGTCTTCGAGTGGCGCTGCCTGGAGTGAGCCCGGTGCCGGCCCCCCCTCTGGGCTTCGCCGCCGGCACCACCTCGCCTCGCCACCCGCTCCACCCCACCACGGCCGCCTGCCCCCCGAAACCGCCCGCGTTCGGAAGCCACGTGAGGCGCCCCACCCCATTCACACGTTAGCGCATGATACACATGGCCTTGTCTTTTCCCGGGCACCTCGCTCGCATGGACGCCCTCCGTGCCTTCCAGGAAAGCCCCCGCCTTGAATTGAACGGATTATGGTCCCCTGAGCTTCACTCCCCTCGCTTCTCGGTTCTCATTGGCCGATTTCCACTCCATCCTTCCCACTCCCACCCGCCCCGGCCCCCCGGTGCCGCCCCATCATGAGCCGCCTCCTTCCCCTCACCTTCCTCGCGATCGCCTCCGCCATGACGCTTTTCGCCGCTGACCCCGCACCCGCCGGCGCCCCCCAGCCGGACTGGGAAAACCAGGCCGTCTTCCGCATCAACAAGGAGCCCGCCCACGCGGTGAAGATGCCTTTCCCCGACGCCAAGTCCGCCCTCTCCCGGCAACGCCTCGAGAGCCCCTGGTGCCTCTCCCTCAACGGCGACTGGAAGTTCTCCTGGGTCGACCACCCCGACCGCCGCCCCGTCGACTTCTACAAGCCCGAGTTCGACGACTCCTCCTGGGCCACCCTGAAGGTGCCCTCCAACGTCGAGCTGCACGGCTATGGCACACCCATCTACACCAACATCACGTATCCGTTTTTCCGCGACCCGCCGCGTGTGATGGGCCAGCCCCCGGCCCACTACACCAACTTCACCGAGCGCAACGGAGTGTCCTGCTACCGCCGCCAGGTCACGATCCCGTCCAAGTGGAAGGGCCGCCAGACCTTCATCACCTTCAACGGCGTCAACTCGGCCTTCTACCTCTACGTGAACGGCCAGCGCGTGGGCTACTCCGAGGACAGCCGCACCCCCGCCGAATTCAACCTCACACCCTACCTCTCGAGGAAGGGCCCCAACCTCATTGCCGTTGAGGTGTACCGCTTCAGCGACGGCTCCTACCTCGAGGACCAGGACATGTGGCGCCTCTCGGGCATCTTCCGCGACGTCACCCTCTGGTCCTCGGCGGACCTCGACCTGCGCGACTTCGAGGCCCGCGCCGGGCTCTCCGCCGACCTCAGGCACGGCACCCTCGCCGTCGACACCCTGCTCCACAATTTCTCCGCCAAGTCCCGCGCCACCCACGTCGAGGCGGAATTGATCGACGCCTCGGGAGCCCGCCTGGCACGCCAGGATCAGCGCGGCTCCGTCGCCCCCGGAGCCGACCAGAGGCTCACGCTCAATTTCCCCGCCCTCAAGGTCAGCCCCTGGTCCCCTGAAAGCCCCACCCTCTACTCCCTGCTCCTCAACCTGCGCGACGACAAGGGGGACCTGGTGGCCAGCTACGCCACCAAGGTCGGCTTCCGCACCAGCGAGATCCGCAACGGCCAGTTCCTCTTCAACGGCCAGCCCGTCCTGATCAAGGGCGTGAACCGCCACGACTTCAGCCCCGTAAACGGACAGTACGTCACCGAGGCCGAGATGCGCGCCGACCTCTTCGCGATGAAGCGGCTCAACATCAATGCCGTCCGCACCTCGCACTACCCCAACGACCCGCGTTTCCTCGAGCTCTGCGACGAGCTCGGCTTCTATGTCATCAGCGAGGCCAACATCGAGTCCCATGGCATGGGCTACGACGCACAGTCCCTCGCCAAGGACCCAAGCTGGGGCCCAGCCCACCTCGACCGCGTGCGCAACATGGTCGAGGCCTTCAAGAACCACCCCAGCGTGGTCATGTGGTCGCTCGGCAACGAGGCCGGCGACGGTGTCAACTTCGTCGAGTGCTCCCGCTGGGTGAAGCAGCGCGATCCGTCCCGCCCCGTCCATTACGAGCAGGCCGAGATGCGCGCGCACACCGACCTCTTCGCCCCCATGTACTACGGCATCGACAGCCTGGAACCCTGGGCCCGCAACGAGGAACGCAAGCCCCTCGCCGAGCGCCGCCCCCTCATCCAGTGCGAATACAACCACACCATGGGCAACTCCTCCGGCGGCCTCGACGATTACTGGCGCCGCATCCGCTCAGAGCCCCTGCTCCAGGGCGGCTTCATCTGGGACTGGAAGGACCAGAGTTTCACCAGGCAGGTCTCCACCCCGCTGGGCGAACGCACCATGATCGCCTACGGCGGCGACTTCGGCGACCAGCCCAATGATGACAATTTCTGCTGCAACGGCGTCGTGGCCTCCGACCTGCGCCCCAACCCGCACGCCGCCGAGGTGTTCCACCAGTACCGCAGCATCCTGGTCGAGCCCGTCTCGCTCGCCGGCCCCACGCCGCGGCTGCGCGTGAAGTCCGAGCGTTTCTTCACCAGCCTCGAGGGCCAGCCCTTCCGCTGGACCCTGCTCGAGGACGGCAAGCCCGTGCTCAGCGGCAAGGCCGCGTTGCCCTCCTGCCCGCCCCGCGGCACGGTGGAGTGGGACGCCCCGCTGGGCGGCTTCACCCCCGCCCCCGACCGCGAATACCACCTCAACCTGGAGTTCCTCCAGGGCGTGGCCCGCCCCTGGGCGCCGGCCGACTTCGTCGTATCCGCCGAGCAACTACAGCTCCCCTGGGGACGCCGCGTGCCGGCCACCCTCGAGGGAGGCGTCGCCCCCTCCGCCAGCAGCAACGAGCGCGAGGGCCTCACCCGCGTCTCGGGCACCGGTTTCCGCGCCCTCTTCGACGACCGCAGCGGCGCCCTGCGCTCCCTGCGCATCGACGGCCGCGAGCTGCTCGCCGCCCCGCTGCGGCCCGAATTCTGGCGCGCCCCCACGGACAATGACCGCGGCGCCCGCATTCCCGCCGCCCTCGCCGTCTGGCGACAGGCCGGCCCCGACTCCACCGTCGTCTCGCGCGAGCTCCTGACCCTGCCCGGCGCCCTCGTCCTCAGCTACCGCCTGCGCGTCCCCGCAGGCGAGTCCCAGGCCGAGCTCAGCTACCGCATCCAGGGCGACGGCGACATCCAGGTGACCTTCAGCCTGAGCCCCGCGGGCGACCGCCTGCCCGTCATCCCGCGCGTCGGGCTCAGCCTCGCCATCGACTCGTCCTTCGACACCTGGACCTGGTTCGGCCGCGGCCCCGGCGAGAACTACCGCGACCGCTTCGAGGGCACCCCCGTGGGCATCCACACCGGCCGTGTCGCCAAGCTCTGGCACCCCTACACCGAACCGCAGGAGACCGCCAACCGCACCGACGTGCGCTGGGCCACCTTCACCGACGCGAAGGGCCGCGGGCTGCGTATCCGTTCTGCGGATACACATCTGCTCGAGGTCGCCGCCCTGCCCTTCGACCAGGCCGACCTGGAGACCGCGAAGCACGCCGTCGACCTGCTGCCCCGCAACCATGTCACCGTCCTGGTCTCGCACCTGCAGATGGGCGTGGGCGGCGAGAACTCCTGGGGCGCCTGGCCCCGCCCCCGCGTGCGCATCACCCCTGACCGCCGCTACACCTACAGCTTCACCCTCGAGGCGCTCCGCTGAGCCATGCGCCCTTCCCCGCTGCTCCTGCTCCTCCTTCTCATGACCACTGTGTTCGCCGCCTCCGCCTCCGAAACCGCCGCGGGCATCTGGACCGAGACCCGGTTCCTGGGTTCGCGCGCCTGGCAATCCCGCCAGGGCAGCCAGCTCGCCATCGTCTCCGAGGCGCGCTGCCGCCTGCTCTACCTGGGAGCCGCCGACGGCTCGCTCAACCTGCTCTCCGCCCCCGCCGAGCCCCCTGCCGCCGACTCCTCCAACCCCTCGCCCAACTGGGGTGGCCACCGCTTCTGGCTCGGGCCCCAGCAACGCTGGGTCTGGCCCCCCTTGGCGGAGTGGGAAGCCTCACCCGCCGCCTCCGCCTCCACCTCCGCTGCGGGCGCCGTCCTCACCCTCACCCATCCCCGCACCGACTCCCTCTACCCGGCCCTCACCCGTGACTACGCCTGGGAGGGCACGCGCCTGCGTTGCACCGTGCGCTGGAAGGACGACGGCCGCGCCTACTATGGCATGCACGTCGTCGCCGTCGAGGCACCCGCGGAGATCAGCGCCCAGCTCCACCGCTGCCAGGCCACACCGGAGGGCGCAGTGGCTGTGCGTATGGACGGTTTTGATACACAGGGGGTGCTCAGCCATCCGGCCGCCACCACCACGGGGGACACCCTCATCCTGCGCAGCGGGGCCGACCGCCCCGCCAAGGTGGGACTCAGCCCGCAGCCCCTCCGCTGCGCCCGCGCCTCGGGCTGGAGCCTCGTGATGTCACCGGGCCCGACCACGGGCGTTCCGATCGGCAGCTCCGACCAGGGCTTCCTCTCGCAGGTCTGGGTGGGTCTCCCGCGCGTGCCTTTCGCCGAACTCGAACAACTCTCCCCCTTCCTTCTCGGCGACAAGTCCGGCCACTGCTCCAGCACCTGCTACCTCGAGGCCATCGCCCCCTGAGACGCTCTACCCCGCCACCCTGTGCGAAGAACCGGGTGGGCGCTTGAGGGGAGGTCCCTCCATGGCCCCCTGGGTATAAGACCCCGGGGGCCTGTGACGACCTGCACTCGCCTTCCTTCGACGGGCGGCTAGCATGGCCCCCCGTGCCACTGATCACAACATCCCTAGGCGACATCACCCGGCTCAGGGTGGATGCCATTGTAAACGCGGCGAACACCACGCTGCTCGGCGGTGGCGGTGTCGACGGCGCGATCCATCTGGCCGCAGGACCGGAACTCCTGGAGTACTGCCGCCAGCTGGGCGGCTGCCCCGAGGGCCAGGCCAAGCTCACGCCCGGCTTCAGGCTGCCCGCACGCCACATCATCCACACGGTCGGCCCCCGCTGGCTCGACGGCCAGTCCGGTGAGCCCGGCCTGCTGGCCTCCTGCTACCGCTCCTCCCTGCGCCTCGCCGTCGCGCACAAGCTCCGCACCGTCGCCTTCCCCTGCATCAGCACCGGCGTCTTCGGCTACCCCTTCCGCCCCGCCGCCGAAATCGCCGTGCAGACCGTCCGCGACTTCACCGCCGACGACGGCTCCCTGAGCGAAATCATCTTCTGCTGCTTCTCCCCCCGCGACCAGGCCGTGTACGACGAACTGCTCGCGGTGGAGTAGCGAACCCCCGGCTCCAACCAGGGTACATCCCAGCCCATCTTTTACGCTGAACTCGCGACAGGGAGTACACTCCCAGTGACCGGAGTTGCACGCCCTGCATGCACCAGCAGGAGCTGCACCGACGTGCCCCCGCGCACCGCGCAACGGGCCCCCTAAAATCCGGCTCGCCCCCCCGCCCCCTCCCCACGCACCCTCGCGGCCAGCACCACACCATGCCGCGCACCACTCCCTGGTCCTCCTTCCTCGACGGTCGCTTCGATGCCTCCAGGCCGCGCCGCACCCTCTTCCGGCTCATGGACGGCCAGCGCCGCCACCTGCTCGCCGCCGCCCTCTACTACGTCGTCAAGCAGGCACCCGGCTGGGCCCTCCCGCTCGCCACCGGCTCGATCATCGACGCCCTCACCCCGCCCCGCGCGCCCGACGCCGCACGCACCGTCCTGCTCATCCTCGGCGTCTTCGTCGGCGTCCTCATCCAGAACATCGTCACCCACGCCTTCTTCGTGCGCCACATGAGCCGCGCCCTGCGCCAGCTCACCTTCCTCCTGCGCAGCTCCCTCATCGAACGCGTCCAGCAGCTCTCCTTCTCCTTCCTCGACGAGACCCAGTCCGGTGTCCTCCAGTCGAAACTCTTCCGCGACGTCGACAACATCGAGGGCCTCGTCCGCAACCTCTTCCACAACGGCCTCAACGCGGTCCTCGTCATCATCGCCGCCATCGCCGTCTCCCTCTCCATCCAGCCCTGGATGACCCTCTACTTCGCCATCACCGTCCCCGTCGGCATCGGCCTGCTCCAGGTCTTCCACAACAGCTTCCAGAAACACTTCGCCGCCTACCGCGAGGAGACCGAGCAGATGAACTCACGCATGGGCGAGATGCTCGGCATGCTCTCCGTCACCCGCGCCCACGGCCTCGAGGAGGTCGAGACCCGCCAGGTCCGCACCCAGCTCCACCGCCTTCGCAAGACCGGCCTGCGCCTCGACATCATCACCGAGGTCTTCGCCGCCTCCTCCTACGTCTGCTTCAACCTGCTCATGCTGCTCTGCCTCGGCTTCGCCGCCTGGCTCGTCCTCTCCGACCGCCTCTCCGTCGGCCAGGCCGTCATGTTCCACACCTACTTCGGCATGCTCGTCGGCGCCGTCGGCCAGATCCTCGGCGTCTTCCCCGCCCTCGCCCAGGGCGTCGACTCCATCCGCTCCCTCGGCGAGATCATGAACACCCCCGAGATCGAGGTCTTCGACCGCAAGCGCGAGCCGCCCCCGCTGCGCGGCGCCTTCGAGCTCAGCGGCCTCTGCTACTCCTACCCCAAGGGCCGCGCCGTCGCCCTCGACCAGGTCAATGTCTCCGTCCCCGCCGGCGAAACCCTCGCCATCGTCGGCGAATCCGGCTCCGGCAAGTCCACCCTCCTCTCCCTGCTCATCGGCTTCCGCCGCCCCACCGCCGGATCCGTCAAGGTCGACGGCCTCGACCTCGCCGACCTCGACCTGCGCGCCTTCCGCCGACAGATCGGCGTGGTGCCCCAGGCCACCATCCTCTTCTCCGGCAGCATCCGCGACAACCTCACCTACGGCCTCGACGACTGCCCCGACGAACACCTCTGGCACATCCTCGCCCAAGCCAACCTCGCCGACTTCGTGCGCGCCCTCCCGCAGGGCCTCGACACCCTCGTCGGCGAGCGCGGCGCCAAGCTCTCCGGCGGCCAGCGCCAACGCATCGCCATCGCCCGCGCCCTCGTGCGCGAACCGCGCATCATCCTGCTCGACGAGGCCACCTCCGCCCTCGACACGGAATCCGAGCGCCTCGTGCAGGAGGCCATGGAACGCCTCACCGCAGGCAAGACCACCTTCGTGATCGCCCACCGCTTCTCCACGATCCGCCACGCCCACCGCATCCTGGTGATGCACCAGGGCCGCGCCGCCGAACTCGGCACCCACGAGGAGCTCATGCGCCTGCAGGGCCGCTACGCCTCGCTGCGCCAACTGCAGCTCTGACGCCTGCTTTCGTCGCAACTCGTGCACACAGGCCAGCCCGCCGGAACCAAGCTTTGCCAGGGGACCTCAACGCTTCACCTGGAAACGTGCCGCAAAGCTCAGCTTGAAAAGTTCGAATTGCCGCGGCGTCAGCACCTGGCTGACGGCCTTGAGGACGATGGGGTCATCACGGGTCAGGAAATCGTACCTTTCCTGCGAAATGGGTTCGCCCAAATGTGAGAGGCCAGTGGGGATCTTGTGCTGGTGCAGGATGCGGGTCACCGAATCCACGACTTCGGGGGCCAGTTGCTCGGAGTGTCTGGCAAGCACCACATTGACGTCCTCCACCAACTCACGAGTGTACAGGCTGGAACGGTATTCGTCATAGAGCCCCAGCTTGTCTGGGGGAATCACCTGTGACAGCGCAGCATGGGCCTCGGCCCGGTTCATGGACCGATAATCCAGCTTCTTGCCGTTGGCGTCTGTCCACCGCTCCCGCTTCCGAACGGCGTCCATGTTGCTTAAAAATTCCCTGACGAGGATGTCCAGTACACGTTCCCTTTGTTCAAACGAAAGGCCGCTGAGCTCGAAAAAGCGCGCATACTCCTCGCTGAGCAAGGAACGCTTGAACGCCCCGAGGCGCTGATCACCCTTGCGCTTAATTTCCTCGGGACTCAGACGCTTCGAAGTGACCAGGCTGCTGACATGGTTCTCTGATGCTGAAGCATGGTCTTTGGCCAGCACGGTGCGCCTGGCCTTCGAGGCGCCACCACCCGGATTGCCCAAGTCAGCTTCACCGGCCCCCCCGGTCTGAATCGTCCCTGCCCCGCCCCTGCGGGAGGATCCGGAAGCAAGCCTCGAAGAGGGCTCGCGACCTGCCTGGGAATCAGCCCCTAAACCCGAGGACGCAACCGGGTCGCCCCCGCCGAACAGGCCTGTCAGGGAAGACCAGACAGCACCGCCCGACGGTCTCCAGAGGCAGAAGGCACCTGCTGCCAGCAAGAGGGCGGTGGCGACAAGGAACCAGCGTTTCCGTTTCATGGGGAGGGACTTGGATCATCTCCAATCCCTCCCTTCACGCAAGCACAAACACCCTCAGTTCAACAGGTTCTCCCTGTAGAACAGGATCGTGCTGTAGAACTGGAAGTCGGCGTTCCGCTTCTTCTGGAAGCCGTGGCCCTCGTCCTTCGCCATCAGGTACCAGACCTTGCCGCCACGGTCGCGGATGGCCTTCACCATCTGCTCCGCCTCGGTGACGGGCACGCGCGGGTCGTTCTTGCCCTGCACCACGAAGAGCGGCGACACGAACTTGTCGGCATGGTTGGCCGGCGAGATCTTCTCGAGGTGGGCTGCCATGGCAGGATCACGCTCGTCGCCGTACTCCACGCGCCGCAGGTCGCGACGGTAGTCATTCGTGTTCTTCAGGAAGGTGACGAAATTGCTGATACCCACCACGTCCACGCCACAGCGCAGCTTGGGGCCATAGTGCATCAGGCTCGCCAGGGTCATGTAGCCGCCATAGCTGCCGCCCGTCACCGCCATGCGATCCTTGGCAATTCCCGGGTCCTGGGCCAGCTGGTCGATCAGTGCGCCGATGTCCTTCACAGAATCCTCGCGCTTGAAGCCGTTGTCGAGCGTCAGGAAGGTCTTACCGTAGCCCTCCGAACCGCGCACGTTGGGGAACACCAGCGCCACGCCCAGCTCGTTGAGGTAATAGTTGTTGCGCGCCATGAAGCCCGGCCGGCTCTGGCCCTCGGGACCGCCATGGATGTTGATGATCACAGGACGCGGCCCGGGGAACTTGGCAGGATCCGGGCGATACAGGAAGGAGCTGAATTCCAACCCGTCAAAACTCTTCACGCGCAGCACCGAGGGCTCGACAAACTTGTCCGTGACGAGGCCGCCGGTCTCGCTCTCCGTGATGCGCTCGAGCTTGCGCGCCTCGGGATTCCAGGTCCACACATCGGAGGGCGAGCGTGCGCTGGAGAGGCTGAAGCCCAGCACACTGCCGTCCTTGTGCCAGCCGAGCCCGCCGATGGTGCCCAGGGGCAGCTTCGGGGCGGGCAATTCGCTCAGGTCAGCCGTCGCCATGAGGTGCAGCACCGAGACGCCCTCCTCGTTGGTCACATAGGCCAGCTTGCTGCCGTCGTGCGACAGGTCGAAATTCTCCACATCCCACTTGGACTTCACGGGCAACGGGGTCTCGCGCCCGTCGGACAGGCTGATGCGCACCAGGCGGCTGAACTCGGAGCCCTTGTCGGAGCAGCTGTAGAAGAAGCGGCCCGACGGGTCGTATTCACCTCCTGAATACGCCACCTTCTCGCCGGCCTGGTTGTTGGTCACCTGCCTGAGGCGGCGCGTGCCCAGGTCGTACTCGTAGATCTGGCTCTCGTTGACCGAGACATATTTGCCGATCAGCAGGCGCTCGTCGTCGGGAGACCAGTCGATCACACCCCAGCCGCCACCCTGCACCTCCAGGACGCAACGCACTCCCTCGGGCGACTTCGGGTCCATCACGTAGATGTCGGTGTCCTTGCCTGTGCGCCGTGTGGAACTGAAGGCCACCCGGTCGCCTGCGGTGGACCAGCGGGGCCCGGTGTTGCGGGACTTGCCGTCCGTGAGCAGCGTGACCCTGCCGTCCGCCATATCCAGCCGGTAGAGCTGGTTGTACTCGTTGCCCCCCGTATCCTGCGAAAAAAGGATATACTCACCCTTGCGCGGCTCATAGCTGCCACTGCCGACCGGCTCCGCCCCGAAGGTGAGCTGCTTGCGAGCCGCACCCGGCGCCTTGACGTGGTGCAAGTGCGCCACATCGCCAAAACGCGTGGCAATCAGCAGCTCATGCCGCACGGGATGCCAGCCTGCCAACGACGCCGCCCTGAATTCCAGGTAACGTCCCACATCGGAACGCAACGCGGGTGTGATCACCGGAACAGGTTCTGCCACAAGGTTATCCGGGACCTGCGCCAGGGACGAGGGTACCAGGACCGAAACCAGGCTTGCCAACGCAATCAACAGGAAAGGTGTGCTCTTTGACATTCCCCATGGATGCACCCATTTCCGCGCCCAGACAACTCCCTTGAGGCGAAATGCCCTCCCCATGCGACGAAGCGCGGGGAAGGAGTCCTCAGTAACTCGCCTTCGTCAGCTTCACCTTGCCCCGGAAGATCCAGTAGATGCTGATCGTGTAGGCGATCACCACAGGCACACCCATCGCAGCGATGATGAGCATCGTCCTCAGCGTCCCCTGGGACGACGAGGCGTTGTAGGCGGTCAGGCTGTTGCCCGGCTCGGGAGCGCTGTAGACAAGATTCGGATACATGCCCACGCCGAAGATCGCCATCAGCCCGACCATGGCGGCGCACGACGAGAGGAAGGCCATGAACTCGCGCCTCCGGTTCACCTCGCGCGGGATGTTGGCGATCGCCAGCACCACCAGGATGGCGATGCCGAAGAACCAGGGCTCGCGCCTGAAGGCGTCCGTGATGTGCGGGATGTACAGCAACGTCGCCAGGGTCGCGATCACGTAGCACAGGATGAAGGTGATGATCAGAGGATTCACGAAGCGGCGCACGCGCTCCTGGAGGGCGCCCTCCGTCTTCATGTCGAGGTAGATCGCCCCGTGCATCGCGAAGAGCGCCACCGTCGTCATGCCCATGAGCAGGGCGTAGGGACTGAGCAGGCCGACGAAGTCGCCGGCAAACTCCCCCCGCTCATCGATCGGTATGCCCTGGGCGATATTGCCCATGGCCACGCCGATCAGCAACGCGGAGAAGGTGCTCCCGCCCGCGAAGCTGAGGTCCCAGAAACGCCTCCAGCGTGGCGAGGGACTCTTGCTGCGGAACTCGATCGCCACCGCGCGGAAGATCAGCGCGCACAGCAGGGCCATGAAGGCCAGGTAGAAGCCCGAGAAGACCGTGGCGTACACCGCGGGGAAGGCCGCGAACAGCGCCCCGCCGCCCGTCACCAGCCACACCTCGTTGCCATCCCACACGGGGCCGATGGCATTGAGGTTGATGCGCCGCTCGGTGTCCGTGCGCGCGACGAAGAGGTGCAGCACGCCCACGCCGAGGTCGAAGCCGTCGAGGATCACGTAGCCCGTGAAGAGCACGCCCACGAGGCCGAACCAGATCGTGTTGAGATCAAGGGTTGCGAGGATCATTTGGAGCCTTTCATCGGGAGGGCATGCTTGCCGGAGGGCTGCAGGTCCGTCTCGTCGGGACCGTGCTGGATCTTTTCATTGAGCAGGTAGATGAAGGCCACGAAGAGCAGCAGGTACACCGCCAGGAACATGATCATCGAGGCCATGACCTGGTTGGCCGTGACGACCTTCGAAAGCGCGTCGCTCGTGCGCAGCAGCTTGTACACGATCCAGGGCTGCCGCCCCACCTCCGCCGCAAACCAGCCCGCCTGGTTTGCGATCTGCGGCCCCAGCACCGAGAAGCTCAGGCAGAGCAGCAGGAGACGCGAGTTCTCAAGGGTCCCCCGCCACAACGCCCAGCCCGCCCACAGGGCCAGGCCGATCAGGGCAAAGCCGACCGAAATCATGATATGATAGAACTGGAAGGTCATGTGCACCGGCGGCCTGTCCTCCTTGGGCGTGGCGCGCAGGCCCTGGATCTCCGCCTCCGTCGACCCCTTCGCCAGGAGGCTCAGCATGCCGGGGATCTCGATGCCGTGCGTCTTCTCGTTCTTCTCATCCACCCAGCCGGCGATGATCAGCGGCGCATTCTTCTGCGTGTCCCACTGCCCCTCGAAGGCGGCCAGCTTCTCAGGCTGGTTCTTCGCCACCCCCTCGGCGCTCGAATGTCCCGTCACCAGGGTGAACAGGGCCGAGGCCACGGCGAGCGCCAGCCCAAGCTTGATGGAGGCCAGCGCAAACTCCCGGTGGATCTTCCGCAACAGGTAATAGGCGCCCACGCTCACCATCATCCAGGCGCCCGCCTGCCAGCAGCCCGAGATCGTGTGCAGGAGACGATCCATCGAGGAGGGATTGAAGACCATGGCCCAGAAGTCGGTGATCTCGGCACGCGCCTTCAGGCCCTCGCCCACGATATGGTAACCCGCCGGCGTCTGCATCCAGGAATTCGCCACGATGATCCACACGGCGCTGAAATGTGCTCCCAGCGCCACCATGCAGGTCGCGAAAAAGTGCATCTTGGGGCCCACCTTGTCCCAGCCAAAGAGCAGCACCGCCAGGAAGCCCGACTCTAGGAAAAACGCAAAGATGCCCTCGGCGGCGAGCGCGCTGCCAAACACGTCGCCGACGTAGCGCGAATAGGTCGCCCAGTTCGTGCCGAACTCGAACTCCATCACGATGCCCGTCGCCACACCGAGCGCGAAGGTCAGCGCAAAGACCTTGGTCCAGAAACGCGCCATCTGGTGGTAGAGCGGCTTGCGCGTCCACAACCACATGCCCTCGTTGGCCACCAGCAGCAGGCCCAGCCCGATGCTCAGCGGCGGGTAGATGTAGTGGAAGGCGATGGTGAAGGCGAACTGGATGCGTGAGAGCAGGAGGACGTCCATGGATGTCCGAACGCTGCAGGCCCCATGCCGGCAGGCAACTCCCCTTGACACTGAGAAGCGCCACGAATCCCGCGGATTAGTGGGACTTTGCCAGCCAGGACGTCCCGCGGATCAGAACATTTCCACCGATCCCTTGGCCTCGGCCGAATGGGTGTGCCCCTTCTTGCAATCCCTCAGGCAGGTGTCCACGCGGCAGATGTGCCCGACAATCCACTTCGAGAGAAACTCGTGCAACTCCGCGACCATGGCGGTCTTGGAGCCGCCCGCCTCATAGGCCTTGCGCCATTCGGTGTACTTTTCCACGAGCGCGCGATGCGCCTCGATGTTCTTCTTGGCGGCGGAGCACTTGCGCGTCTCCATCAGCTGCTCCTCGTACTTGAAATGGTCGATCACGTAGCGCTCCATGAAGTCGAGCACCGGCTTGATCTCCGCGGGCCCGTGGTTCTGTTCCTCGGCCTCCTCCAGACGGTTGATGATCTCTATCAGCTTCCTGTGCTGGTCGTCGATGGTCTGCTCGCTCGTGCCCATGGACTCGGGATCGAACTTCAGGCTGGTGTGAAGCAGCACGCGTGAATCCTTCGATGCGGCGCCCTGGGCTCCGGGTGCGTCGGCCTGGCTGGCCTCAAGCCCCTGGGAGGCGTCCTGATGCGAAATCGTGCGCCCATCCACGATGTGGTTGAGCTCGACGATCACGCCGTGCTGTGAGGTCTCGACCTCGCGCAGGGAGGCGACGGCCTTGTTGATCGCCTCGCCGGCGGCCTCGCTGGCCTTGGTGTGTTCGCGCGCACGCTGCAGCGACTCGTTGGCGTGGGTGATCACGACCTCCTCCTGGTTGGTCGCGGCCACCAGCGTGGCGACCCGCAGCTGCGTGTCCCTTGCATTTGCCTCGATCGAACTGAGCGCCTTGGCGACCTCGGCGCCCACGGTGACGCCCAGCGCGCTGCGTTGCACCGCCTCATCCAGCTTCTGGCGGCTGTCACGCGCCGCCTGGGAACTGCGTTGCGCGAGCGCCCGCACCTCCTCCGCCACCACGGCGAAACCCGCCCCCACCTCGCCGGCGCGCGCCGCCTCGACGGCGGCGTTGAGGGCGAGGATGTTGGTCTGGAAGGCGATCTCGTCGATGACCCGGATGATGCGCCCGA
>JAHFTI010000018.1:0-3150 GCA_023265535.1 Opitutaceae bacterium | reverse complement strand
CCGGAATTCTGGATACCGGTGAGCGCGTCCTGCATGCGCTGCATGCTCTGGGTGGAGCTCGCGGTGGCCGCAAGTGTGGCATCCGCCAGGGTGTTGGCCTCCTCGACAAGGCGCAGCCGTTCGGAGTGACGGCCCGAGAGGTCCGCGAGCGCGCCGATCACATCGTCCTGCGCACCTCCCTGCGCACCCTGGTCGCGCGCCAGCGCCTGGGTCGACCGCATCACCAGGTCGGTGGCGGTGCTCGACTTGGCGGCCCCCTCGGCAATCAGCGTGGAACTGCCCTCAAGGCGGCGTGCCAGCCGGATGCCCATCCACAGCGTGAACAGCAGGCCGACCGCCACGGTGCACACACCGATGAGAAGGGCGGTCCTGCCCAGCTCAATGAAGCCCGCCCCCAGCTTTTCGCGCGTATGGTTCAACTCATCCTCGTAGAAACTGGCCGCGATCACCCAATCCCAGTCGGGATAGTAGAGGAAACGCGCGACCTTCATGCGTGCACTCGCCTCGCCCGCGTTCTGCCAGGGATAACGGCTTTCCGCGATCTCCCCCTTCCCGAGGGTCAGGGCGCGCTCCGTGATGTCCCGGATGAAGAGCCTGCCGTCGGAGGACTTGGCCTCGAGGATCATCTCGCCATCGCGCTTTCCCTGGAAGGAGACCACATAACGCCCCCGGTCGGGCCCCTTCGCATTGAGAACATAGATGTAGCCGCTCTCACCAAGCTTGGTGTCGATGATGCCCTTGCGCACCTCCATCAGGGCGGTCTGCTCCGGGATGCCCGCGTAAATCATGCCGATGACCGCCCCGGCCTCGTTGCGCAGGGGCCGGTAGCTGGCCACGTACCATTGGTCGACCACGAAGGCCCGACCCGTGAAGGTTTCGCCCGCGAGCACCTTGGCAACCACGGCATTGGGATCACCATTGGCCATGCGGGCGGGAATGAAGGTGCCAATCGCGCGGTTGCCCTTCGCATTGATCACGCTCGTGGCCACGCGCAGCATGTCGCCCTGCTCGTTCATGCGCTGGAACAGGGTGGCCGTGGCACCCTTGCGGACACGCACATGGTCGACCGCAGGCACCGGCACGGAAGCCTGGCTCACCTGCGCCAGCTCGCTTGTGCCCAGGCGAAGCCGCGGCAGCTGCACGGACTTGGAAGTCTGGTCGAACTGGTTCACCGCAGTCCACTCGAGTCGCTCCCCTTCCACGACCGAGAGTCCTCCGAGCTCCTGCAGCTTGCGCTCCACCTGTCCGACGATGGATCGGGTCTCCTCGTCCAACCCGGACCGGGCGGCATCCGCCAGGCGCACCACGGCTCGCACCTGGCCATCCAGGGATTCCTTGATCAGCAATTCGGACTGGTCGCCGACGTCCTTCGCCAGACTGCCACCCCGCAGCACGAGCACGACCGCGATCACCGCCAACGGCACAACCGTCAACGCCAAGCCCATACCCACGAGTCGGGTCCGCAATTTCATAGAACCCACACTACGACACTCCCGCGCCGGCGCTTTACCTCGGCCTGCCTTATACAGGCGCAGTCCAGGGGCTACTGTCTCCCATAAGCCAGACGCATGCCATGGGAAGGCATAAGCGGCTGGCATGCAGCGAGGTCAGGCTTCGTGATTTTTGCGCTGGGTAATTCCTAATATCGTGAATAGCGTGCCTTATGGAAAAACGTCCGTTCGCAGAGCTGGGCCTGTCCCCCGAGATCCTCAAAGCCGTCGACAAGATGGGCTTCGAGGAGGCCTCCCCCATTCAAACCGCCGTCATCCCCCTGCTGCTCGCAGGCAGGGATGTGGTGGGTCAGTCCTCCACGGGCTCAGGCAAGACCGCCGCCTTCGCCATCCCGGCGATTGAACGCGTGGATCCCAGCGACCGTTCGGTCCAGGCCCTGATTCTCTGCCCGACGCGCGAACTCGCCGTCCAGGTGGCCGAGGAATTCGGCAAGCTCGGCTACTTCAAGCGCGGCCTGCACGCCGTCCCAATCTACGGCGGCCAATCCTACGACCGCCAGTTCCGCGCCCTGGAGGCCGGCGCCCAGATCGTCATCGGCACCCCGGGACGCGTCATGGACCACATGTCGCGCGGCACCCTGCGCCTCGACAAGCTCAAGATGGTGGCCCTCGACGAGGCCGACCGCATGCTCGACCTCGGCTTCCGCGAGGACATCCAGCACATCCTCGATTCCACGCCCAAGGAGCGCCAGCTGCTCTTCTTCTCGGCGACCATGCCCTCCGCCATCCGCGAGCTCATCAACCAGCACAGCCGCGACCCGGAGTGGGTCCGCATCGAGTCCATCGCCCAGAACGCCCCCCAGGTGGAGCAGGTCTACTTCGAGGTCGACCGCCGCTACAAGGTCGAGCTGCTCACGCGCCTGATCGACCTGCACGACTTCCGCTACGGCATCATCTTCTGCAGCACCAAGGTCATGGTCGACGACCTCGACGAGCACCTGCACTCGCGCGGCTACAACACCGACCGCCTGCACGGCGACATCTCGCAGGCGCAGCGCGACCGCGTCATGGCCAAGTTCCGCCAGCGCGGCTTCGAGTTCCTCGTCGCCACCGACGTGGCGGCGCGCGGCCTCGACGTGGACGACCTCGAGGTGGTCTTCAATTACGACCTTCCCAACGACGCCGAGGACTACACCCACCGCATCGGCCGCACGGGCCGCGCCGGGCGCACCGGCATGGCCTTCACCTTCGTCGCCGGACGCGAGCTCTACAAGCTGCAGTCCATGGTGCGCTACGCCCGCCTGCGCATCCGCCGCGAGAACGTACCCTCCCTCGACCAGGTCGAGGAGGCCCGCGAGAATGTGTTCATCGGGAAACTGCGCGGCGTGCTCCAGCAGGCCGAGTTCGCCCCGCAGGACCGCATCATCGACGGCCTGATGGAGGAGGGCTTCAGCAGCACGGACATCGCCTCCGCCCTCATCCACATGCTCCAGGGCGGAGCCGCCAACGCCAAGCCCGCACCCGCGCCCCCGCAGGCCCAGCTTCCCGCCGCGGCCCGCGCCGAGGCCCGCCCGCAGGAGAGCGACGACGACCGCGACGACGATTCCCGCAACGTCTCCCGTCCCGCCCCCGTGTCTCCAAAGGCCGGATACAAGGTGGCGCCCGCCGAGGCGCCCGCAGCCAGGCCCGCACGCGCCGA
>JAHFTI010000347.1 GCA_023265535.1 Opitutaceae bacterium | reverse complement strand
CGCGGAGAAGGTGTAGAAGGGGCGACCCTGCCGGTCCCAGGCACCGCGGATGTTGTAGTTCTTGGGAAAGCCGTGCACTCGCTTGGTGCCGACAATGGTGCCGGCGGCATTGCGCATCTGGACGTCAAAGTATCCGCCCTCGAGCAGCGAAGGTGCGCCGCCTGCAGGGGCGTTGCTGGAGCTGCGGTCCGCGGAGGGCAGCTTGGACTGGATGATCCATTGATTGTCCGACGTGAAGATAGTGCCTGAGGAGCTGCCACTGAAGCCGAGGCTGCGTGCCGACTGCTCACGCACCCAGATTCCGGCGAAGCCGCGGGCGTTGTCGAAATTGCCCTGTTCGTATTCGAGGCGAATCGAGGTGGTCCTGAAGGGTTGGTAGAGGAACGCCACGGTGGCGCCGTCGAGCTTGTAGGCCGACGCATCCTGGAAGGTCTTCTGCTGGCGGTGAACCCCATTGACCCGGATCGCCATGTTCCGTCGCAGGCGATAGTTGCTATCGAGCTGAAAGCGGTAGCCTCCTTCGCTGTTGTAGTAGGCGAGGAGGTCGGTGAAGTTGCGCATCTGTGGACGTTTGGTGAACACGGAGGCGTTGCCGCCCGGCTCAACCTCGCCGAAGATGAGCGAATTGGAGCCCTTTCCAAAGTCGATGCGCTCGACGTTGTAGGTGTCGGAAGGGATGTACCAGCGGAAGTAGTTTCGGCTCGGATTGTTGGTCTGCGAAAGGCCGCGGAAGGCGAAATTGCCCTGCTGGTTGTCGTTCTCCATCGTGGGGGCGGCATACACGCCGGCCACAAAGCCGGCCACCTCGTCTGCGGTCTGCAGGCCGATGTCGGCCATGAAGTCGTTTGTGATGGCGTCGATGTTGACGGGCACATCCTTCAGGTCCTGCTTGGTTCGTGTGGCTGACAGGGTTTGGTTGGCAGACCAGCCTTTGTCCTGCTCGATCGAGACCACGAATGGGGACAGTTCCACCTGCGTGTCCTCACTGGGCGCAGGTTCCCTGCCGGCTGCGGGAGAGGCATTGGCCGGGACCTCCTGGGCGAGCGTGGCGTGGGGAAGATTGGTGACCAAAAAGCTGAGCGCCGCAAGTTGAGGCAGGTAGGAGGAACGGGAGGGGAACGGTCTTTTCATGGGGTGCTGGGGTTGGTGCAACGTGCCTGGACGGGTGGGTGCGAGGTGACTGGCCTGGGGAGTGGTCGACGTGAGGGGGTAAGCTCACGCGACGTGCATGCTCATGGGGATACGAGTTGGGCGACAGTATCAGTTGCCCCCGTCCACCACCATCGTACGTTTGTATTACCGTGGCAGAAGTGGCTTGTGTTCAGTCGGATGAGTTGCCTGAGACCTTGTCTGATGATCCTCGATCCGTGCCGCCCTGTGGGCGACGCATGGCACTACCTGCGGCGTGGTGCCCCAGCGTGCCGCATTTCCCTTTGCGGAGCCTGGATGCCGGCACCCAATGAACGCTGCCGGAGCGAGCATGGCGGCATGGCATCGGCTGGCTCGCCCCGGGTCGGACTACCCGCCTAGGGCGTCTCGAAAAAGTGCGGGTTCCTGGAAAGATGGCTGCCGACGAGGTCTGCCATGGCACGCACGTCGCAGAGGAGACAGGACGCGTCCCCGACCCGCCCCGCGCGCGCGATGCCCAGAGAGAGCAGCTCGTTCGCGACCTTGCCATAGTTTTGGGACACATCCCCGAAGGAGCTGTGGTGGCGGAACTGGGGGCAGTCGACCAGGCGGCCCCCTGTATCAGGAACTCGGATACGAAAGGGGGTGGCTTGCGCCGCCAGCCTGTCCGGAATCCCGTGCCACTCCTCCACGCTGTGCAGGAACGTGTTCGCCTTGGCCGGCGCGCCCAGGAAGAGGATGCGCGCACCGATGTCGTGGAGGCGGCCCCAGCAGCCGTTGCGCGGGCAGGGCGAGCGGGTGAGTTCCTCGCCGGCGAGGAAGTCCCGTGCCTGCGCGCCCAGGCCTGCGATGGAGTGGGTGGGGTGCCAGGAGCGCAGCACGCCCTTCCTGTGGCGGAAACGCTCGGTCAGCACGCCGACGCAGGAGGGTTCGGTGAGCGGGTCGAAGATTCCGTCCGGGTTGTTGTGCTCCTTCCAGCTGTGCGTGGGGAGGAGCAGCAGCCCGTCGCACACCTGTGCGGCCAAGGCGTCCAGCACGGTGTCGGCGCCGCCCTCCACCTGGCCGAGGGCCTTCATCGAGGAATGGACGAGAAGTCGTTCGTCGTGGCCGATGCCCAGGCGCTGCAGGTCCGCCCTCAGGCTTGAGAAGGTGTGCATTTCTCGGGCTTAGCCGGGCGGCAGGGGCTTGCAAGCCAGATGGGGCGGGGGCGGTTGCGGCCAGGTCGAAAAAGACAGTGCGTGACACGCTCCGCCGATTGGCGCACACGCAGGTTTTGTGCATCCTTGGATCATGAAAACCCTCTCATTCCTTCTTCTTTCCGTCCTTTTCCTCGTAGGGTGTGGCCAATCGCTCCAGGCTGACGCGCATCGCGAGGCGGCTGCCCGCGTGGCCGCAGGAAAGGCTGTCCTGGTCGATGTGCGTGAGCCGGCGGAATGGGCCGACACGGGTGTGGCAGGCCCGGCAATCCTGCTTTCAAAGAGCAGCTTCGATGCGGGCAGTGCGGAGTGGAGGAAGTTCCTGACGGACAATCGCGACAAGGAGATCATCCTCATGTGCCGCTCGGGCAACCGCTCAGGGCAGCTCGCCCGCGTGCTCGCGCAGCAGGGCCTTCGCACCACCAACCTGGGCGGTTTCTCCGCGTGGAAGTCCGCCGGGATGGAGACGCGCAAGGTTCCCTGACCGCCCGTTGGCGAAGGCCTGCAGGAGCTTGGTTGTCGATTCTCGGCTTCACCCGCTTGCAACTTGTCGACCTTCCCATTCGTTGCGGGCATCATGAGCAGTCACCCGCACGAGCAGAACCCTGCACAGGGGCGTTCCTGGTTGGATGTCGTTGAAAAGCTCGGCAACCGCATCCCTGAACCGGCGCTTCTCTTCTCCCTGCTGGCCCTGGCGGTGGTGGTGATTGCGGGCATTGGTGATGCGGCGGGATGGAGCGTGCAGCCGGTCAAGCCTGTGCTGGTTGAGGCAGGGGCGGAGGGTGGCGGCCGGCTTGTGCTCGAGGCCACGGGGGCGCCCCTGACAGTGCGCCCGATCGCCGACGCGGAGGGCCTTTATTGGTTCCTGTCGTCGATGCTGCGCAACTTTGCCTCCATGCCCGCGTTGCCCCTCATCTTTGTGGCGATGCTGGGCATCGGCCTGGCTGAGCGTTTCGGTTTCTTCTCAGCCCTCATGCGGGGGCTGGCCCTGGTCACTCCCGCGGGCTGGCTGACACCGGTGATCATCTTCATCGGCACCAACTCCTCGGTCGCGAGCGACGCGGGGTACATCATCCTACCCCCGCTGGCAGCCGCCCTCTTTGCCGCCGCGGGGCGTCATCCCGTGGCCGGCCTGGCGGCTGCCTTTGCGGGCGTGTCCGGTGGCTTTGGCGCCGGCTTTTTCCCGACGGGGGGCGATGGTGTGCTCGCAGGTTTTGCGCAGGATGCAGCCCATGTCGTGCAGCCTTCCTATGGGGTGACCATCGTGCACAACCTGTACTTCAAGATGGCGTCCTCGGTGGTGGTGACCCTGGCTGGCTGGTGGCTGACCGATCGCGTGGTGGAGCCGCGCCTCAGGAGGCTTTTTCCGGTGGAAGTGAAGGCCGATGCCGACCTGCCGACGGCGAGCAGCATGGAGTTGAATCGGGGAGAGGTGAAGGCCCTGCTGTGCTCGCTTGGCCTGATGGGCGGGCTGCTCGCCCTCTGTGTCGCCCTGGTCCTGGTGCCGGGATCCCCGCTGCATGGCAATGGACAGCCGTTGCTGCCCAACGGGCGCGCCCTGGTCTCACAGGCGGTCAAGGTCTCGCCGGAGGCGCAGGCGCCTGCCGCGGAGGCCGTTTCGACCGCCAGCGCCGCCGCCCAGTCGGGGCAGCCTGCGGCCTCATCAGTGGATGCCTCGCGTGTGTTGACCCGCTCCCCGCTTGAGGTGGTCGCCACCTCGCTTCCCGGCCGCCTGGTGGAGCCACCGGGGCCGCGTTGGTCACAGGCCATCGTCCCGATCATCCTGGCGACCTTCCTGTTCCCCGGGATGCTCTATGGCTGGATGACGGGTCGCCTGCGCAGCCAGCACGAACTCATCCAGGGCCTGCAGCATGGCATTGCCAGCATCGTGCCCGTGTTGGTGACCTTGTTTTTCCTGGCGCAGTTCGTGAACCTCTTCGCGTACACCCACCTTGCCCGGATGCTTGCCTTCGCGGGCGGAAGCCTGCTCTTCGACGCGAACCTGCCGATCCCCCTGCTGCTTGTGCTCTTCATCCTGGTGGTGATCCTGGGGGATTTCGCGATGAGCGGCATGTTGAGCAAGTTCGGTGTGCTCGCCCCCATTTTCATTCCCATGTTCATGATGGTGGGCATAAGCCCCGAGCTCACCACGGCTGCGTATCGCATCGGTGATTCGGTGGTCAACGTGGTCACCCCGCTGAACTCCTATGTGATCATCATCCTTGCCGTGTACCAGAAGTACCGTGCGGGTGCGGGCATCGGCAACCTGATGACCCTGATGCTTCCGTACTCCCTGGCCTTTGGCGTGGTCTGGGCGGGGCTGCTTCTGCTCTGGTACGGCCTGGGAGTCCCGCTAGGACCGGGGAGTTCGCTGTCGTTTCCGTGAGCGGGGCCCCAGGGGCCCGACAGGGTGGGTCAGCCAAGGCGCGGCAGCCCCGCCAGTCTCATGCTCGTGTCCCGCGAGTTGCGCCGGGCCGATGAGCCGTTATGTTGCCCCGATGCAAACACTCACCGAACTTGAGCGACGTGACACCCCCTTTGCCAAGCCCCAGGGCCTCTTCGTGAAAGGCGATACCCTGTGGATGAGTTCCCTGGCCACGAAACGGATCTACTCCCTCGACAAGGCCACGCTTCAGATTCGCTACGAGACGCCCGTGCCCGACGGCCTCATAGCCTGGGGGCTGACCCTGGTGGGAGATGCGGTCCATGTGGTGGTGGGTGGTGAGGGAGGTCCCGAGGACATCCGCACCATCAGGCGCCTGAATGTGGGGACGGGCTTCGACCCTGCCTACCGCCTGGCCTGTCCGGAGGACTCCGGGTCGCACCTCTCCTTCGACGGTCGCTCGCTGAACCTCAGCCA
>JAHFTI010000017.1 GCA_023265535.1 Opitutaceae bacterium | reverse complement strand
GCAACTCCGTGCTGTCGCTCATGGCCCCCTACCTCGGCGAGTTCTTCTATGCCCCTCTCAGCTCCCACGTGCATGATGAGGAGATTTCCAACAAGCAGCTGACGCGCATCTCCGACTACCACCAGCAGCGGCAGGTGGTGCTGGGTCAGCTTCGCGCCAAGCTCGACGAGCTGCGCAGCGCCGATCCCGCCAAACGCAAGGCCGAGCTCACCCAGCTCGCCGCCACGATGGATCCTCAGATCCTGGACCTCGAGGCCAAGTCCGAGGAGTTGCGCCGCAACATGGTCAAGGGCGGCTTCTTCGAACCCTCCGTGGACTGGGATGACACGCGCTCCTGGCGCCTGGGCGACGACTCCAAGTACGAGAGTTTCCAGGATGAATACCTGGTCATGCGCGCCTCCGCCTACTTCCAGCTGGGCCTCAGCCAGAATCAGCGCCTGCTGCTGCGCGAGGTGGCCTACGACCTGAAGCGCCGCGGCCAGGATCCCACCAGCGATCTCAGTCTCGAGAGCGCCGGCTCCTACTTCAGCTTCAGCCCCTTCACCTCGCGCTTTCGCCTGCCGCGCCAGATGCCCGAGGCGCTCCGCGCGAAGGTCGCCCTCTACCGCGAAAAGAAGGAGGCCATCAAGCAGGACCTCCGTCAGACCATCTACAGGAATGACCGCGCCTTCCTCAACTCGACCCGCGCCCGCGCCATCGCCGACTTCAACACGCGCCAGGCCTCCGAGATCGCCGCGCTCGACCTCCTCGCCGAGGAGATCCGCGAGGGGCTGGTCGGCCTGAAACTCCCCGATGAACCCGCGCAGACGGCCATGACAAAGAGCCTCGGGGAGCGCCTGGCCAAGTACCTGGACGAGAAGGTCGAGTACCAGCGCTCCATCATGGCGAAGCTGGCTGAGTTGAAGGCGCTGCTGCCCCTCGACCGCGTGGAGGTGGCCCGGACCGACTTCGGCGTGAGCATCGTCATCGAGCCGCGTCGCGGCGGCAACAGCGCCCTCAAGGAGAAGCGCGAGGCCGCCCAGCGCGAGTTGCAGGCCTTCAACGCCACCCTCCTGAAGAGTTTCCAGCACCTGGATTCCATCCGTGAGCAGGTCCGCTCGGAGATCGAGGCCTTCGCCGCCCAGTCGGTGAGCCTGCGGGAGCGCTCCATGGACCAGCTCATCGCGGAATGTTCGCGCGCGGTCTCCGTGCAGGAGAACTGGAACCGCTACTCCGAGTACCGCACCGCCGTGCTCGAGCCCGGACTCAGCCCCGCCCAGCGCCGCCTGCTTTACGCCAGCAGCCTGGAGGCGCTGATGATGGAGTTCATCCGCTGAGGCCCCCTGCCGTCAGGCGCGCACGACCATGATCCACTACCTGCGCAACCGCCTCTCGCTCATCGCGGGCCTGAGCGGCATCGTGTTGGGCCTGGTGTTTCTTGTGCTCGTGACGCGCATGGCGCAGGAGCTGGAGCAGGAGGTCCGGTCGAAGCTCATCGACCGGGCCGCCTCCATCCTCCAGCCCGTGGCGCAACGCCAATTCGAACAGAAGCAGGCCGAGGCGCCCGAGTTGCCCACGAGCATGCTGCTCGTCTCGGCCCTGCTCAGCAAGGTGGCGCAGGAGGGGCTCCTGGCCATCGCGATCTTCGATTCCGACGGGCGCACGCTGGAGTTCCTCCCCGCCGGCCCGCATTTCGTGGATCTTTCCGCCGAGGATTACCTGCGCCTGGGCGGTGGCACGTCGCTGTGCCGCTACAATCCCGCGTTTCCCCTCAAGCTCATCGTGAGCGACAGCCAGCAGCAGGCTCCGGTGCTGGAGGTGCTCGTGCCGATCCGTGCCGGCTCCTCCCCGAGCGCCGAGCTGGCGGGCTTCGCGCGCTATCATCTCGACGGACGCCAGCTCGAGCAGGACCTGGCCACCATCCGCGAACAGATCGGCCACCAGACACGCGTGACGCTGCTCATCGGCCTCATCGCCGTGGCCGTGGTCACGATCGCCGCCCAGCTGGGCCTGCGTCGCGCGCATCGCCAACTGCAGGAGCGCAACGCCAAGCTGGTGCGCACGCAGGTCGAATTGACCCTCGCCGCGAAGACCTCCGCGATGGGCCAGATCACCTCGCACCTCATGCACGCGCTCAAGGGTGCCGTGGCGGGTTTGCGGGCCGCGACGGTGCCGGGTGGCACACCCGACCTGGAGGGCGTGGCGGAGTACACCGCGCGCGTCGAGGCGATGATCCAGGACACCATGGAAATCCTCGGCGACCTGGGCGGCCACACGAATTACCAACTCCCCGCCTGCGAGCTGATCCGCAGCATCCTGGAGCGCAACGGCAAGGTGGCGCAGGAGCGCGGCGTGACACTGAAGGTGGAGAACCATTTCGACGGCGAACTCGACAATCACCGCGGCAGCCTGCTCTGCCTCATTGCGAACAACCTCATCCAGAACGCCCTCGAGGCCAGCCGCCACGGGGGTGAGATCCAGGTTCTCCTGGCGCACCGCGAGCGCGGTGATTTCCTGCTGCGCGTGAGCGACCAGGGGCGCGGCATTCCGGACGAGATCCGCGAGCGGCTTTTCCAGCCCGGCGTCAGCACGCGCCAGGGAGGCTCCGGCCTGGGTCTGGCCCTGTCCCGCCTGCTCGCCCGGCAGATGAACGGCGACCTGACGCTTGTTGGGTGCGGGCCCCAGGGCAGCAGCTTTGAGTTGAGAATCCCGCTGGAAACCTGAGAGAGTGGGGCATGACAAGCCCCAGCCCGCTTCCGGTCACAGCGCCGCTTCCGCCCGTGCTCGCGCTCATTGGCAACACGCCGCTGCTGTCCCTGCACTTTCCCGAGCTCCAGCGCACGATTTACGCAAAGGCGGAGTTCCTCAATCCGAGCGGCTCGATCAAGGACCGCCTGGCCCTGACCCTGCTCAGCGATGCGCGCGCGCGCGGCCTGTTGCGCCCCGACTCCATCATCCTGGAGTGCACCAGCGGCAACACTGGCATCGCCCTCGCGATGGTGGGTTCCGTGCTCGGCTACCGCGTGCAGATCCTGATGTCCGAGAAGGCCAGCGTGGAGCGCAGGCACCTCATGCACCATTTCGGCGCCGAGCTCATCCTCTTCAAGGCCGATCGCGGCTACGTGACGGGCATCGAGATCTCCGAGGAAATGGCTGCGCGCGACTCACGCTATTTCCTTCCGAGGCAGTTTGAGAACCCGCTCAACGCGCAGGACCATGTGGACCACACCGGCCCCGAGATCCTCAGGCAGACGGACGGCCGCGTGGATGCCTTTGTCAATGGCTACGGCACGGGCGGCACGCTCAATGGCGTGAGCCGTGCGCTGCGCGCGGCCTGTCCCGGGGTGTGCATCGTGGCCATGGAGCCGTCCGAGGCGGCCATGCTCTCCGGCGAGGCGCCCTGCTGCCACAGCATCGAGGGCATAGCGGGCGGCTTCCTGCCGCCGCTCATCCGCGGCGTGCCCATTGACCGCCGCGAAAAGGTCTCGAGCGAGGAGGCCCTTGCCATGACGCAGCGCCTCGCGCGCGAGTTCGGCCTGCTCGTGGGCACCTCCTCGGGCGCCAACGTGGTCGCCTCCCTGCGCGTGGCCCGCGATCTCGGCCCCGACGCCCGTGTCGTCACCATCCTCTGCGACCGCGCCGAGCGCTACTATTCCACGCGCCTGTTCGGGGACGTGAAGCCGCATTGAGGGGGCTCAGGCGCCGAAGGCCACGGGGCCCTCGAGGATCAGCCGGAGCGAGTCGAGGCGCAGGCGGGCCTCGCCGATGGCGGTGCCGGTGCGCTCGAGCTGCTCGCGAGCCAGGGCCACCTCCTCGGGGCGGACCTGGTCGTTCACGCGCTGGAGGTCGAGCAGGCGGCGCAGCGAGGCGCCGAGCGCCGTGGCCGCACGTTCGCGCGCTGCGGCCCTGAGGGCGGCGCTGCGTTCCTCCGCCTTTTCGGCGGCGGCGGCGAGCAGGCCCTTGAGCATCTTTGCGTTGAAGCCCGGGCGCTCCAGGAAACGCGCGAGCGGGGCGTCCTCGAATCGCTCCGCCAGCGAGCGCGCCTCGTAGGCCTCGGTCAGGTCGTTGCCGCGCAGGTCGACGACGACGCGCACGGGGGTGGGGGCGAGGAAGCGGTCCACCTGCCAGCTGGTGTCGGCAACAGTCTCGAGCAGGTACACGGTCTCCAGGAGCAGGTTCGGCTTGGGGGCGCGAACGCAGCCGAAGGCCGTGGTGCCTGCGCTGGAATCCACCAGCAGGTCGATGGCGTCGCGCACGAGCGGATGGTCGGCGGAGAGGAAGCGGATGTCCTCGCGGGCGATTGAGCGGGCACGGTCGAAGGTGGCGAGCATGCCCTCGCGCGGGATCGACGGGAAGCCCTCGATGTAGGCGTGGGTGGGGTCGAGGAAGAGGTCGCCCTCCTCGTGGTCGCGAATGCGCACGCCAAAGTGGTCGAGCAGGGCGGTGAGCAGGCGGCGCACGCGCAGGTCGGTATCCGCCGTTCGGATACGCTCCACGAGTTCGCCGGCGGCGCTGGCGTCGAAGGAGTTCAGCTCGAGCAGGCGGTCGCGGCCGCGCTGCAGGCGGCCCTGGAGCTCGGCTCGGAAGGCGGCGGTCTCGGCGATGAGCGCCTCGAGGCCGGCGTCGGCGCCGGTGCCGTGCTGCGTGGCGGTCGCGAGGAGGCGCGCGCCGAAGCGGGCGAGGTATTCGTCGCCCCCCTGCTGGGAGCTCTCGAAGGCGTCGAGGCCGCGGTGGTACCAGTCGGCGAGGCATTCGGTGGCGCTGCCCGTGAGGTAGGGCACGTGGATCAGGATGGGGTGGCGCTGGCCGATGCGGTCGAGGCGGCCGATGCGTTGCTCGAGCAGGCCGGGGTTGGGGGGCAGGTCGAGCAGGACGAGGTGGTGGGCAAACTGGAAGTTGCGCCCCTCGCTGCCGATTTCCGAGCAGAGGAGAAGCTGGGCCCCGTCGGGCTCGGCGAACCAGGCCGCGTTGCGGTCGCGCTGCACAAGCGGCAGTCCCTCGTGGAAGAGGCCCACGCCCACGTTTGTCTTCTCCTGGAGCGCGCTCGCGAGGGCCAGCACCTTGCGCTGGGTCCTGCAGATGAGGAGGACCTTCTCGCCGCGGTGCTCCTCGAGGAAGGTCGCGAGCCATTCGACGCGCGGGTCGTCGCGGAAGGAGTAGCGCAGCTGCTCGTGGGTGCCGTCCTCCTCGGCGGCGAGCTCGCGGGCCACGCGTGCGAGCAGGGTGAGGTTGTTGCCGGAGTCGAGGGGGGTGGGGCGGTAGCGGCGCGGCGGAAAGCCGCTCATCGCGGCGCGGGTGTTGCGGAAGACGACGCGGCCCGTGCCATGTTGGTCGAGGAGTGTGCGCAGGAGTTCCGCACGCGCCCCCGCCTTGCCCGCGGCGAGGGCCTCGAGGTGTTGGGCGAGCCCCTCGGGGTCGCGGTCGAAGATCGTGGTGAGCCGCTTCCGGTCGGCCTGCGTGAGGGTCTTGCCGGCGATGATCTTCTCGGCGACGGCGGCGACGCTTTCGTAGCGTTCCGACTCGGCGCGGAAGCGGGCGAGGTCGTCGAAGCGGTGCGGGTCGAGCAGGCGCAGGCGCGCGAAGTGCCCCGTGAGCCCGAGTTGCGTGGGCGTGGCGGTGAGGAGGAGCAACCCGCGCGTGCGTTGCGCCAGTTCCTCGACGAGGCGGTAGGCGGGACTCGCCTCCTCGGGCGTCCATTGCAGGTGGTGCGCCTCGTCGACGACCACCATATCCCAGGCTCCGTCGAGGACCTGGGCGCGGCGGGTTTCATCGGTGCTCAGGAAGCCGGTGCTGGCGAGGGCGAGCTGCGAGGAAAGAAAGGGGTTTTGTCCGGGATTGCCCGCCTCGAGTGCATGGCAGCTCTCGACGTCGAAGATCGTGAACCAAAGGCTGAAGCGGCGCAGCAGCTCGACGAACCATTGGTGCGTGAGCGATTCGGGAACAAGGATGAGGGCGCGGCGCGCCTGGCCCGTGGCGAGGAGGCGCTGGAGGATGAGGCAGGCCTCGATGGTCTTGCCCAGGCCCACCTCGTCTGCGAGCAGAACGCGCGGCAACTGGCGCGAGCTGACCTCGTTCAGGATGTGGAATTGGTGCGGGAGAAGCTCGAGGCGGCCGCCCAGGAAGCCGCGCAATTCCGACTGGCGCAGGCGTGCCTGCTCCTCGAGCGTGCGCAGGCGCAGGTCGAACACCTCGCCCGGGTCGGCCTGGCCGGCGAGCAGGCGCTCCTGGGGAAGGGCCACGCTCGTGATGTCCGAGACCTGGTCCTCGCGCACATGACGCCCGCCGCACACGTAGGTGAAAAGGCCGTCCCTGTCCTCGAGGGAGTCGATGTGGAGGCGGGCGCCGTCGCGCGTGGCGAGGGTTTCTCCCACGGCAAACTGCACGCGCCTGAGCACCGTGGTCCCGAGGGCGTAGAGGCGATTTTCCCCGGTGGCAGGGAAGGCGATGGCGATGCGCCGCTCCGAGAGATCGATGCGCGCGACCACTCCCAGGCCCAGTTCGGGCTCCCGCTCGCTCATGCATCGTTGGCCTACCACGCTCAGTGACATCGCGCGACTAGAGAGGATGCAGGCAAAGGGGTCACGTCTTTACATATTACACGCAACCCATCCGCTCGCGGATGGGTTGCGTGTAATGTGTAAAGACGTGACCCTTTACCGCTAGTCCTTGGAACTGATGGTCACTGCCAGCAGCTGGCCGACGTAGTCCCTGGGCACGGGGGCCACGGAGACTTGGCGCAGTGCGGCGAGGGCGGCCTGGTCGAAGGCGGTGTCGCCCGAGGCTTGCTGGATGCTGGCGGCGGTGAGGCGGCCGGAGGCGGTGATGACAAAGGAGACGAAGACTTTCAGGTCGTCGCGGCTGGCCTTGTAGGAGTCGAGTGCGGCCTTGATGTGCTGGCATACGACCTGGTCAAAGGCCTCGCCGCCCGTGCCTGCGTCGCCCGATGGGCTGTTGCCGTCCTGGCCGGGCTTTCCTGGGGCGGCGGTACCGGTGCCTGCAGCGCTGGTGGCGGCGGACTGGTTGGCCGGTTTCCTCGTGGGTTTCACCGAGGTGACGTTGGCGGGCTTGGAGGGATGGGCGGCCTCAAACTCCGCCTGTGTCATTCTCGGACCGTTGGGTTTCGGTGGTGTCCGCGCGGGAGGGGCTGGCTTGGTGGCGGTGCTTTGCGCCTGAACTGCCGCCGCCGCCTCCGCCTCGGCGCGTTCCTCCGCTGTGGGGAGATTGAAGTGCGGTATCTTGATCTTGGGCGCGTGAATCCTTGGGCCGGAATTCGACAGGCCGTCTTGCGACTGCGTGTTTGCCCGGGAGCCCGGGAACGTGCCGAGGTCCATGACCTGCGTCTCGCGCAGCTCACGGGGCTGTTCCGTCAGGTTCACCGTCTCGAAGGCGGCGAAACAGATCAGCGCCGTGATCGCCAGGTGCGTGAGGCCGGAGATTCCCAGGTAGGAGGCTTTCATCTAAGGCCCGCCAGTTCATGGAGATTGGCGGATTTGGTCAAGGCCCTCGCGGTATTCCGCACTCCGTCCGGGTTTTACGGGGTCACGTCTTTACACATTACACGCAACCGGGCGCGCCCGGTTGCGTGTAATGTGTAAAGACGTGACCCCTTCTGGGGCCTCAACAGCGGGAGGCCCCGCTTCCGTCCGGGCACAAAAAAGCGGCCCCCGGAACTACTCCGGGGGCCGCGCGCAAACTCAGACTATGAACCTGACTTAGAACTTGTAGGTGGCGCCGACCGAATAGTTGGTGCCGTACTCCTGATAATCCTGCACGAAGCGGCGATCCGCTCCGGAGGAGGCGGACATGGGCTCGTCGGTCAGGTTGTAGGCCTGGGCGATGAGGGTCAGGCCCTTGAGGGCGCCCTTCTTCCAGGCGTAGCTGACCTGGGCGTCGACCACGGTCTCAGCCTGCAGGTTGCGGTAAACCGCACCACGGGGGCCGAAGGTGGCGATGTCGCCGCGGAAGGCGGAACGATAGCGGATGCTGGTACGCACCGAGAAGCCGCCGCGCTCATAGTAGACCGTGCCAGAGGTGACCTTGTCGGACAGGCCCACGAGCGGGGTCGAGGGATTGCCGAGGTCGGGCTGGATGGAGCTCTTGAAGAACGAGGTGCTGCCGACCACGCCGAAGCCCTTGAGCATCGGGGTGAACTTCTCGCCGGGGAGGGAGATCGCGAACTCGAGGCCCTTGATCATGCCGCCCTGACCGTTCTTCGGGACATTGTTGTAGCCCTGCCAGATGGCGGGGGTCACGCCCGTGGCGCCGGTGGGAAGACCCGTGAAGTCCATGACTTCCCTGGCGTTGTAGGTGTAGGAAACGAGGTCCTTGTAGAACGCGGCGACGGACCAGTAGCCCATGTTGTCGGCGAAGTAGTGCTCGAAGGACATGTCGATCGAGTTCGAGCGCCAGGGCTTGAGGGCGGTGTTGCCGCCGCTTGCGCTCCAGGGGCTGTTCTCGAGCGTCGTGGCCGTGGCCTTCGACTGGTCGAAGCTGTAGGTGGAACCGGCGCGCATGTCGCTCATCGGCTGACGGGCCAGCTGGCGGGCGAGGCTGAAGCGCAGCGCATCCTTGTCGGTGATGTGCAGGTTCAGGTTGAGGCTGGGAACGACATCCCAGTACTTGTCGCCGCCGGAGACCTGCGTGATGGCGAGGCTCGAGCGGTTGACAGCCTGGCCGGTGGCCGACTGGTCGGTGTGGATGGCCTGGAAGCCGATGTTGCCGTCGAGGGTCTTGCCGGCGAGCTTGGTCTGGATGTCCAGCTTGGTGTGGAAGGTGGTGACCTTCTCGGTGACGTTGTAGTTGTTGGCCATCAGCGTCGGATCGTTGTTGGCGATCTTGTCGTAGGTACCGCTGTTATAGAGGGCCATCGGGTCGTAGCTGTACATCTTGCCCATGCCGATGAAGCTCAGGTCGGTGAGGCCGACCGAGGCGGGCATCGCGGCGCTGGCGACACCGTTCTTGAGCTGGAGGAAGTAGCCTTCCATGCCGTTCGGGCCGGACTCCGTCTCATACTTGTTGCGGCGGTTCCAGTTGAGGCCCGTCTCGAAACGGCTGAAGATGCCGCTGAGGGGATGCTGGACAGTGGCCTTGATCTGGGCGATCTGGTCGCGGGCGATCGGGCCCTTCAGGAAGCCGTGCTGGCCGTAGGGGCGGGTGCTGGAGCTACCCCAGCCCTGAGGCATGCCGAGGCGCATCTTGGCGCCATCGGAGTAGTCGAGGGTGTGGGTGAACACCGCACCGGCGGCGCCATCGGGAGCCAGGGTGTAGCCGATCGTGTCGGGCGTGCCGACCTTGTTGACGCCGTAGCCCGAGTAGGTCTCGAGCACGAAGTCGGTGCGCTTCACGTGGGAGAAGCTCAGGTCGAGGTCAGCCTTCCAGCCCTTCTTGTTGCCGAACTCGAGTTTCCAGCCGCCGGCGAAGAGGTTGTCATCGCGCTTGACGAAGTCATTGCGGACAACGCCGAAGAAGTTGGTGAGGGTGGCCTTGGTGATGAGTCCGTTGACCACCGTGTAGCCGGGGGTCAGGCTCGTGCCGGTGCCCCAGTTCGGGCTGAGGGGCATCTCGATGCCGCGCAGCAGCTGGGTCTCGCTGAAGTCAGTGTAGAAGAGGTCGAGCGTGGAGTGGAAGTTCTCGTTCGGGGCGAGCTCGATGACGGCCATGTAGCCATCGCGATCGATTTCGCTGCTGCGCACGAAGGGCTTCGCGCCGCCGAGGAGATTGGCGCCGTTCGGCCAACCGCCATCATAACCCCAGGCGTTGAACTGCTGGCCCTGGCCGGGGCGCTTGGAGAGGGAGACGCCGATCGCGATGCCGACGGTGTTGTCAGCAAACTGGTCTACATAGGAAACGGTGGAGCGGAAGGCACCCTTCTTGGCACCGGCATTGTCCGGGCTCATGCTGGTCCACTCGTAGAAGCCGTTCATGCCGAGCGCGCGACCACCCTTCTTGAGGGGGCGGATGGTCTGGAGGTCAACCGTGCCGGAGAGGCCCTGGCCCGTGAGGGAGGCGTCCGTGCTCTTGTACACGACGACGCTGTTGAGCAGTTCGGCGGGATACTGGTCGAACTCAACCGAGCGGCCGCCGCTGGTGGACACCTGCTGGCGTCCATTGAGGAGGGCCGTGGAGAAGTCGCCGTTCATGCCGCGGATCACCACTGCCTGGGCGCGGCCGTTGATACGCTGGGTCGTCACGCCGGGGAGGCGGGTGAGGGACTCGGCGATCGAAATGTCGGGGAGCTTGCCGATATCCTCAGCCTGAATCACCTCGGTGATCAGACGCTGGGACTGCTTTTCCTCGGTCGCGGCCGCGAGGCTGCCGCGGAAACCGCCGGTCACGTTGAAGGCTTCCATCACCACGACATCGCTTTCCTTGGGGGCATCAGGAGCGGCGGCGGGCTTGGCGTCGGCCGGCTGTTCGGCAGTCGCTTGAGCGAAGGCGAATTGGGTGGCGGCGAGGGCGAGAAGAATGGAGGCCGTGGTGCGGATCCGGTTCTTGCGCGTGTTGGGGTATGAGCTTGCTGTATGCATAGGTGGAGTCGTCAGTTCAGTCTGAGATTCGCTCCCGGGACACGGTCCTGGCCTGGCAGCCAAGCGGTCGCGGGGTGGCGACAGGGGATGGTAGTTTGCGTGGTTGGTGGGTAAAACAGAGGGCTCTGCAGCCTCCTGTTTGAGGTAACACCAGATTCCCGTCTTCACGCCCCTTCAGCCACCTTCAAGGCTTGGAAAAAACCGAGATGAGAAGCACGAATCTTGGGTGCTATTAGGTTTTATCCTAGTGGCCTATGTTTTCTGCCGAGCCCCTGTTTTTGTCCTGAAGGGGGCTGGGAGGCCCTGTTTTTGCCCTGTGGATTCGATTGTTGGCAGCTGAGTTGTGTGTTTCTGGCGCGAGCGTCGTTTCCTTTCGGCATCGCTGCCGGACGCCTCATTTCAGGGCACAAATCCGGGGCTTTTTCCCTATGTAAGCGCTGCTGGTGTTCATGTTTCTTATCCTAGCCTGGGACTCCGCGATTCGGTTCCCGGGCTCGGCGCCCGAGGCGCACGCAGCGGGTGAATCTTTGGGTTGCCAGGCACAGCGGCCCGTCACCTCCTGCTTGCCATGAAGCGCATCCCTGAATTGCTCGCCCCTGCCGGCGACTGGAGGAATCTCCAGGCGGCGCTCGATGCCGGTGCGGACGCCGTCTATTTTGGCGTGAAGGGCTTCAACATGCGTGCCTCGGCGCGCAATTTCACGCGGCGCGACCTGCCTCGCCTGGTGAAAACCTGCCATGCGCGCAAGGTGCGCGCCTACCTGACGGCCAACACCCTCGTGCACGAGCGCGAGTTGCCTGCCGTGGACACCCTCCTCGCCGCTGCCGCCCGGGCGGGAGTGGACGGGGTCATTGTCTCCGATCTGTCCGTGCTCGCCGCGGCGCGACGCCACGGTCTCGAGATCCACGCTTCCACCCAGATGTCCGTGGCCAACTCCGCCTCGATGCTCCTGCTGCGTGAGCTGGGCGTGCGGCGTTTTGTGCTGGCGCGGGAATGTTCCCTCGACGACATCCGCCGCATCCGCCGCGAGTTGGTGAAGGCCTTGGGCAGGGTCGCCGCCGCCGAGCTGCAGATCGAGCTGTTTGCGCATGGCGCCATGTGCGTCTCGGTGAGCGGGCGCTGCTTCATGAGTGAGCAGGCCACGGGCAAGTCCGCCAATCGCGGCGCCTGCACGCAACCCTGCCGCCGCGAGTACCGCGTGGTGGATGACACAGGGGACCGCGAGTGGGTGCTGGGTCCGAACTACATCATGAGTCCCAAGGATCTCTGCACGCTTCCCTTCATCGAGAAGCTTGTGGGGGCCGGTGCCGATTCGCTCAAGATCGAGGGCCGCCTGCGCAGCCCGGAGTACGTGGCCGTCGTGGTGGGAGCCTACCGCGAAGCCCTCGATTTCCTTGGCCGACGCAGGGGGCGCAAGGGGTGGGCCGCCGAGCTCGAGGAGCTCAAGGTGCGCCTGCTCGCACGCCTGGGCGAGGTGTACCATCGCGGCTTTTCCGCGGGGTTCTATTGCGGCAAGCCGATCGGCGAGTGGGTGAACTCGTCGGGCAATGTGGCCACGAAGCGCAGGCATCTCGTGGGCACCGTGCTGAACTTCTACAGGAAACCCTCCGTCGTGCACCTGGCTGTGCAGGACTCCGCCCTGGCCGAGGGAGAGGAACTCATCATCGAGGGGGCGACCACGGGCTTTTTCATGCAGCGCACGGGCGCGGTGCTGCGCGAGGGGCAGCCCTGTGCGCGCGCCGAGGCGGGCAGCGAGGTGACCTTCGTGAGCGAGCGGCCGGTGCGCCGCGGCGACAAGGTCTATGTGATGCGCTGAAGGGGCCTGGAGGCCCCCCCTTCCTCCCCTTTCTCAGCAGGGGGGGGGCCGCCTCTCCTGAAGCGGTGGTCCGAAAGGCTGGGGGCACTGGCTTCTCCAATTTGTTTTGAGCCCGTGCGTGCCGCTGGCAGGCTGCCTCCACATGAACAAAAAGATGCGCTATTTCGCCCGCGACATCGGCTTCGAGGCTGACGACCTGCTGTGCGTGGGCTTCTGCAAGGACCAGGACAACCCCAAGTCCAACGAGGGGCTCCTGCTCATGCGTGAGAATGGCGGCGACGAGGACGATGAGATCTACGTCGAGATCCCCCCCGAGCGCTTCACCACCTGCGGCGGCATCAAGACGGCGGTGTTGTCGCGCAGCCGCTTCGTCATCGAGTTCAACCGCGATGCGATGAACGACCTCGACGGCATCGTCTCCATGGACATCAGCTTTGACCTGCACGACGAGGATTTTTCCGCGGTGCGCGAGATCCTCGGTGGCATTTTCGAGGGGCACGATGGCTACTCCGAGGTGGAGGGGAAGCCCTCGCACGGCCCAGACGGCCCGGCTCCGGCAGGTCCCTCGCGCCGTGGCTGAGTTCCTCCCTGCGTTAAGGGAGATCTGCCGTCGGCCAGCGGCCTCGCATCCCTGAACATAGGAGCCCCTTGCGGGGGGCTTTTCGGGAGGGGGCCCTGTCGCTCGCAGGTCCGTGGTCCAAGCTGTGCCAGGGTGGCGTTTTCTGGGTCGGGTGGTGCAGGCGGGTGTTGCTTTGAGCTCAAACTATCGTAGTTTCGGGGCATGTCCCTGAACGATCAGATTGAGGAGCTCACGAATGCGGTGGTGTCCTGTGGAAACCTGCTGGTGCGCGAGGCGGCCCGCATCTTTCGCCCGCATGGCATCACGCCCGCCCAGTTCAATGTCCTCAACCTGCTCGTGCTCAACGGGGACAGCATGCGACCCTCCGAGATCGCGCAGTCGCTGGTGGTGGACCCCGCGAGCACGACCTATCTCATGAACCAGGTGGAGGAGCGCGGCTGGATCCAACGCGTGGACGATCCCGCGGACCGCCGCGCCTGCCTCGTGGTGATCAGTGCCGAGGGCCGGGCGAAGGTGTCCGAGGTGGTGCCCCTTTACCGCGCCGCCCTGGCGGAGACCGCCCGCCACCTGGGTTCGCGCCCGCATTTCGGCGAGGCGCTGGCCTTGCTCGGCGACCTGCCCGCCGCCGCCATGGCCGCCACCGAGCACGTGGCTGCGCAGCATTTCCCCGTGGCGGCCGCAACGGGAAAGGCCCGTCGCGCCGAGGGCACCCACACGGCTCCCGCCAGCCCCTCCGGCCCGCGCTCGCGCAAGGCCGCCGCCCCCAAGCGCAAGCCCGCCCGCTGAGGCCTGCGGGTTTGCCCGTCCCTAGCCCCCCCCCCCGAGCTTGGCCGCTGGTGGCGTCTCATGCCCCCAATACTGCTGACCCACTCCGCGCCTTTTGCCCTGGGCTTGCGTGCCCCGCCTCAGTTCGGCGTGCCGACATGGGCATGAAATTGAATTCAGAAACTCCCTTGTCTCCTGCTTGGCCCCCGCGGCGTCCTGCGTTTCGATTCCCCTGCCCCCACTGCGCATCCGCGCTCGCCCCTTCCCCTCAGTCCCTTCCCACATGTCAACCCGGTTCCTCAAGACGGGCCTGCTGGCCCTCTCCCTGCTCTCCCCGGGCGCCGCCCTCGTGGCAGCCCCCCACCTCCACCTCGCCGGTGACTCGACCATGGCGGACAAGCCCAGCAAGGCCCCCAACCTCGAGCGCGGCTGGGGCCAGATGCTGCGTGAGTTCATGCCGGAGCCCGCGGCCCTCGTGAACCACGCCCAGAACGGCCGCTCGTCGAAGTCCTTCATCTCGGAGGGGCGCTGGAAGACCCTGGTCGACGCGTTGCAGCCGGGCGACTTCGTGATCATCCAGTTCGGCCACAACGACCAGAAGGAGGCCTCGCCCGAGCGCCACGCCCCCGCGCGCGGCCTCTACCGCGAGAACCTGCTGCGCTTCATCGCCGAGGCGCGCGCGCGCGGCGCCGAGCCGATCCTGGCCACCTCCCTGTGCCGCAGGAAATTCGACGGCCGTAACCAACTTGTGGATACGCACGGGGAGTACCCGGCCGTCGTGCGCGAGCTCGCCGCCTCCGAGAAGGTGGCCCTGCTCGATCTCCACGTGGCCACCTGGCAGCTTTTCGAGCGCCTCGGGCCCGAGGAGAGCAAGCGCCTGCTGATGTGGGTGCCCGCCGGTGTGTATCCCGAGCTGCCCAAGGGCCGCGAGGACGACACCCACCTCAACGCCGAGGGCGGCCGCACGGTCGCCCGCCTGGCCGTGCAGGAGATGCGCGCCAAGCACCTGCCGGTGGCGGTGCTGTTCGGCGCCCCCGCGCCCGCCGCAGCAGCCAAGCCCCTCGTGCCCGGTTCCGAGCCCTGAGGGGCGTTGTATCCGAATCTTGGTGACACCACGAGCGGGAGGGGCGGGGCCCCCGCTCCTCACGCCTGACACCGGCCAGCCAGCCCCCCCAGTGCAATTCGCGTCCTCCCCATGAAATTCCCGTCCCTGCTCCCCCCGCTGCTGCTCGGCCTGGCCACGCTGTCCCTCTGGGCTGCACCCATCGACCGTCCCGCCCTGCTGGCGCGCCACTCGCCCGTCCTGCGCGCCGTGTCCGCCAACGCCCCGCTCTCCGTGGGCAACGGGGGCTTCGTCTTCAACGTCGATGTCACGGGCCTGCAGACCTTCCAGGACCTGCATACGCGCGAGGGCATGCCCCTGGAGACGCTGGGCAGGCGCTACTGGCACAGCGCGCCGAACCCCGAGGGATTCACGCTCGCGGATGCCAGCGCCCCCTTCGTCGCCCATGGGCGGGAGCAGTCCTATCCGACGCGCGAGAAGACCCCCGCGGGGCAATGGCTGCGCATGAACCCGCATCAGTTCCCGCTCGGCCAGGTCGGTTTTGTCGACGCCTCGGGCGTCCCCCTGGCCCCCGCAGACCTGGGCGCCGTGGAGCAACGCCTGGACCTTTGGCGGGGCGAGATCAGCAGCCGTTTCACCTGGCGGGGCCGCGAGGTGCGCGTGCTCAGCCTGGTGGATCCGGGCCGGGACCGCGTGGCCGTCGAGGTCCGGTCCGACGCGTTGGCGGATGGCAGCCTGCGCGTGGCCGTCGCCTTTCCGCGCGGGCATGACATGAGGGTGAAGAACACCCCTCCCCACGACTGGGACGGCGAGGACACCCATCGCTCCGTGCTGCGCAAGGCCGGGCATCCCGGCGGCTGGGAAATCCTGCGCCAGCGCGACGACCTGGAATACAGGGTGTCGTTCGAGGTGGAGGAAGCGGCAGCCGAGCTGGCCGCGGTGCGCGCGCACCGCTTCGAGCTGCGTCCGTCCAAAGGGGCGGAGCGCCTTGCCTTCACCGTGGAATTTTCAGTGCTTTCCTCGCCCTCCGGACCCGGCGTCGCGATGCCCCCGCAGGCCGGCCCAGCGAAGCCCGCCACGGTGGCGGAGTTGCGCGCCCTCAACTCCGCACACTGGGCGAAGTATTGGCAGGCGGGCGCCGCCGTCGAATTCCTTGGCAGCCGCGACCCGCGCGCCGCCGAGCTGGAGCGTCGCGTCGTGCTCAGCCAATACCTCTGCGCCATCCAGATCGCGGGCATGCCCCCGCAGGAAACGGGGCTGACCTGCAACTCCTGGTACGGCAAGCACCACACCGAGATGGTCTGGTGGCACGTGGCCCACTTCAACCTCTGGGGCAGGCCGGGCGTGGTGGACGAGACGCTCGCCTGGTTCGAGTCGGTGCTTCCGCGGGCGCGCCAGACCGCCGCCGAGCGCGGCCTGCGCGGTGCGCGCTGGTCGAAGATGGTCGGCCCCGACGGGCGCGAGAGCCCGGGCGGCACCGCCCTGATCTGGTGGAACCAGCCGCACCCGATCCACCTTGCAGAGCTGCAGTGGCTCGCCCGGCCCACGCGCGCCACTCTGGAGCGCTGGAGCACCCTGGTGCTGGAGACCGCCGAATGCATGGCCTCGATGCTGCAGCGCGAGGAGGGCACGGGCCGCTGGGTGCTGGGCCCGCCCATGTGGATCGCCCAGGAGCTTTACGACCAGAAGCGCAGCATGAACCCCACCTATGAACTCACGCAGTGGCGCTGGGCGCTGGGCGTGGCGCAGCAGTGGCGCGAGCGCCTAGGCCTGCCGCGCGACAAGGGCTGGGACGAGCGCCTCGCGGGCCTGCCCGCGCCCACGGTGCGCGAGGGGAAATATGTATCCATGGAGTCGATACCGGACACCTGGGAAAACGCCGGGGCGCGGCACGACCATCCCTCCTTCCTCATGGCCCAGGGCATGCTCCCCGGTCCCGGCATCGACCGCGACACCATGCATCGCACCCTGCTGGCCACCCTCGGGCAATGGCGCTGGGAGGTGAAGATCTGGGGCTGGGACTATCCGATGATCGCCATGAGCGCCGCACGCCTGGGCGAGCGTGCCGCCGCCGTGGAGGTCCTCCTGAGGGATGCCCCCAACAACCGCTATCTCGCCAACGGCCATTGCCCGCAGCGGCGCGACCTCGGGGTGTACCTGCCCGCGAACGGCTCCCTGCTGGCGGCCGTGGCCATGATGGCGGGCGGCTGGGACGGCGCCCCCGCGGGCGCCGCGCCGGGCTTTCCAGCTGACGGCAGCTGGACCGTGCGCGCCGAGGGCCTGAGCCCGCTGCCCTGAGGAGGCTCAGCGCAGCAGCGCCGCCGCGGTCCAGAGCATGGGGGCCTGGCCGTGGTAGTCGCCCGCCTTGCGGTTGCGGGCGAGGTAGAAGGCCTTCTGCGTGGCGAGGTCGGGGCCGACCTCCTTCATGGCCTTGTTGGTGCCCACGCAGATCTCGGTGAGGTTGGCGTCCTTGTCGATGCGGGCGACCAGGGCGAGCCATGCCTTGCGTGCGGCGGGGCCGTAGCTCTCTGCCGGCAGCCAGCCGCGTTTCACGCCGGTCACGAAGGCGTAGGTGAACATGGCGGAGCCGGAGGTCTCCAGCCAGGAGTCGGGCTGGTCGACGAGCTGGCGCCAGAGGCCGTCCTTGTCCTGCGTGGCCAGCAGCGATGCCATCATCCTGTGGAAGCCGGCGAGGATGCGGGCGTGCTTCGGATGCGTGGCGGGCAGCTCGCTGAGCAACTCGGCCATGCCCGCGGCGAACCAGCCATTGCCGCGGCCCCAATAGAAGGGGCTGTCCTCGGCGTGCACAAAGAGGCCGTTTTCCTTCTGGAGCCTGTCGAGGTAGGCGGCCATCGCGAGGGCCGAGCGGTCCAGGTACTTGGGGTCCTTGGTCACCCGCCAGGCCTGCACCTGCAGGGCCGGCACCATGAACATGTCGTCGATCCAGAAGCGGCACTCGTGGCTGAGGCCGGCGGCGTCGGGCTTGGCCCATTGGAGGTCGGCCAGGGAGAGACCGCGCGCACGCGCCTTCGCATCGCCGTTCTGCAGGGCGATCTCGAGGGGGACGATGCCGAACACGCGGAAGTCCACGTGGTCCTTGGGCGAGATCATGGCCTCGCCCGCCGGCGTGTGGAAGGGTTCGTAGCGTTTGATGAGGGCGGCCTGCAGCTCCTTGTCACCGGCGGCGCGCGCCCAGCCCAGGCCGCCGTACCAGGCGCAGACCTCGGGGTAGATGACATGGCCGGTGCTTTTCTGGACCATGACCTGGCGTGCGAGGAAATTTTGCGTGATGCGGCTGCCGACCGTGACCGGATCGGTGCCGGCAGGCCATTCGCCGAGCAGGGAGGAGACGGCCTTGGCAGGAGCCTTGGGGGCCTCGTTGGTGGCCGCCTGTGCTGGCAGGCTGAACGACGCGAGCAGGCCAAGGAGCAGGGAGGGTAGGAACTTGCAGGGGATCATGCGCGTGTGGGGGTAGGGTGCTTGAAAAGGTGCGGGGCGGGGCGGGGAGGGGGGCGGTCGGAGGGCAGAGGTCGGTCGGG
>JAHFTI010000016.1 GCA_023265535.1 Opitutaceae bacterium | reverse complement strand
AGGGTGCGATCAATGGCGTCCAGCAGATCGACGGGGCGCTGTGGCTCGCCACGGCCTCGAACGGACTGGTTGTCACCCAGGGCGGACGCATACTGCGAGTGGGGACCGCACAGGGACTTCCCGACGACAACATCACCCAACTCATGCCCGATGACCTGGGCAATGTCTGGTGCGGCTCCAGCCGCGGTGTCTTCCGGGTGAGCATCGGCGACATGCAACGACTCTTCAGGGGCGAGATGGCGACGATCAAGCCGCTGCGCCTGGGCAGGGACGAGGGGCTTGGCATCATCAACTGCCAGGGAAATTACGGCCCGGGCGTGGCCAGGAGCGGAGACGGCAGGATCTGGTTTGCCACGCGGCAGGGAGTGCTCGCGGTCGATCCCAGGACCGAGACGCGCGTGCTGCCCCAGCCGCTCGCGCGCATCGAGCAGCTGCGCGCCGATGACGTGGCGCAACCCATGACCCGCCGCTGGGTCGTGGAGGCCTCCACACACAAACTCGAGCTGCGCTTCTCCAGCCTCTGCCTCTCGGCTCCGAGCCGCGTCGACACCTACTACCGGCTCGTGGGCTTCGACTCCGCGTGGACCCACGCGAAGGGAGGAAGCTCCGCCCACTACCCGCAACTGCAGCCCGGCAGCTACCGCTTCGAGATAGGGGCGAGCTTCGGCGGCCATCCCGAGGCGGGCCGGACCGACCAGCTCGAGATCGTGATCGTCCCGCTCTGGTGGCAGACACTCTGGTTCAGGCTCTTCGTCGCAATGAGCCTCGCCACGCTCCTTGGCATGGTGGTGCGTCTCTGGTCCAACCGCCGCCTGCGGCAGCGCGTGAGGAACCTCGAACGGGAAACCGCCGTGGCCCGCGTGCGCGAGCGCATTGCAAGGGACATCCACGACGAGGTTGGCGCCAGCCTCACCCGCATCAGCCTGCTCACGCAGGGAGGCGTGGCCCCCGACTCGCCCGGGAGCGAAAACCTGCGGCGCATCGACGAGACGGCCCGCGAGGTCACGCTGGCACTCGACGAGATCGTATGGGCGGTGAACCCGCAGCACGACACCCTGGAGGGCTTCGTCAGCTACCTTTCCGACTTTGCCCAGAAGCTGCTCAGCGCGGCGCAGATCCGCTGCCGCCTGCAGATCCCTGCCTCGCTGCCCACGCTCAACCTGCCGAGCGAGCTGCGGCACGACCTCTTCCTGTGCTGCCGTGAGACACTCAACAACGTCGTGAAGCATGCAGGCGCCAGCGAGGTGTGTATCCAGATTTCCCTGACAGCTCTCACGCTGGTCATCACCCTCTCCGACAACGGCCGCGGGCTGCGCAGCCCCCCGAGGGCGGTGCAGGACGACCGGATCAGGCGCGGACACGGCCTGCAGAACCTTCAGGAACGCATGACGCGCCTGGGAGGCACCTGCCTGGTCGGCTCCACCGAGGGCGGCGGAACCACGGTGACGCTCACGGTGACCCTCTCAGGAAACACGACACGCATCCCATGAAAACACGAATATCCCTGGTCGACGACGACGAGGAGACACGCAAGGTCCTGGTCGAGGTTGTGCGACGCGAGCCCACCCTCGAGTATGTGAGCGACTACGGCAATTCGGCCCTGGCGGTACGCAAGCTTCCGGGGGACCAGCCCGACGTCGTGCTGATGGACATCAACATGCCAGACCCGAACGGCGTCGAGTGCGTGCGCCTGCTGAGGCCCAAGATGCCGAGGACTCAGTTCCTCATGCTGACGGTCTATGAGTCGGCGGACCATGTCTTCGCCGCGCTCAAGGCGGGGGCCACCGGCTACCTGATCAAGAACACGCGCCGCGAGGAGCTCCTCGCAGCCATCCACCAGATCTCGGCGGGAGGCTCACCAATGACCAGCGCCATTGCGCGCAAGGTGGTGCAGTCCTTCATAGAACCCGTTGAGACGAACGCCAAGCTGGAGGAGCTGACCCCCAAGGAGCGCAAGGTGCTGGAATTCCTGTCGCAAGGCTACCTCTACAAGGAGATCGCCGACACGATGTCGATCAGCGTGACCACGGTGACGACGCACATACGCAACGTCTATGAGAAGCTGCATGTGCGAACGCGCTCGCAGGCCATTGCCAAGTACCTGACGCGCAATGGATGAAGAGGGGGGGGGCATCACTCCTCCTGCGCACCGCGCTTTTTCGCACGCCTGCGGAACCACCAGTAGAGCACGACGCCGAGCACGAGGCACAGGGAGAAGAGCAGGGTGTAACGGTGCGTGACGGAGAGGGCGGAGTTCAGGTGCTTGAGATCGTCATTGAAGGTGGCCCACAGCCAGTGGCCGAGCCACACGAAGACGGGCACGCTGACCAGGGCGGCGGCGCCGTCCATGAGGAGGAACTTGAGGTAGCTCACCTTCATCGCACCGGCGGTGCTGAAGATCGGCGCACGCAGGCCGGGGAGGAAGCGTGCGATGAACAGGCCGACCGTGCCGTGGCGTTCAAAGAGGCGAGAGACCTTGGCCTGCTTGCGCGGTGGGAAGAGGTGATGGGTGAATTCCCAGGCGAGCAGGCGCTGGCCGTAATGGCGGCCAAGGAGAAAGATGCAGGAATCGCCCAGCAGCACACCCAGGTACATGAGCGCGGAGGTGGTGATCCACGAGCGTCCATCATCCATTGCAAGCATCCCGGCTACGACCAGCACGATGTCCTCGGGAAGAGGCAGGCCCAGACCGCACAACAACAGCAGCAGGAAAGGCCCCCACAGGGAAAGGGAGGAATGTTGCAGAAGGGAGAGCAGGTTCTCGAGCATGCGGGATTACAGACGGTCACTAAGGGGCAATGGGGCGCGAGGTGCAAGCGGGCATCCGCGGCAGGGGGCTGCGGTGCCCAGGCGCGCAGCGCACCGACCCCGGGCCCAGCGGGTCAAGCGCGCCTGCCCTTGCCCGACAAGGGCTTGGAGCCCCTGCCAGGCACGCCGGACTTGGGTGCCGCACCGCCCGCCTTGCGTGCCTTGTCGCCAACCTGGCTGAGCCGGGAGACGACCGCCTTCTTCACCGCGGCCTTGGACGTCCTTGCCCGGGCCTTGGGTGTGGGCTTCACCTTTGCGGGCTTGCCGCGCCCCTTGAAGGTCAGCTCCGCGATGCCCGACTTGTCCAATTCGCCAAGGCCAAGCTCGATCATCCGCTGGTACTGGGCGAAGGTGGCGCTGGCCAGCGGAAGCCTGAGGCGTTTCTGGGCTGCCAGGCGGCAGGCGATGCCCGAGTCCTTGGCCGCATGCGCGGCGCTGAAAAAGCAACCGTGGTCCCGGTTGACCATGTCGGGCCCGTCTGTCGCCACCACGCGCGAGTTGGCGCCGGTCTGGCTGAGCACCTCGAGCAGCAGCTTCATGTCGAGCCCGAGCGCGGCACCCAGCCCGAGCCCCTCGGCGAGGCCGGCGGTGTTGATGTTCATGACCATGTTCACGAGGGCCTTCACCTGCGCACCGCGGCCGGGACCGCCCACGTAGCGCAGCATCCGGCCCTCGTCGCTCAGCTTGGTCAGCAGCCGGCGCAGGCGCGCGAAGGTGTGCTCGTCGCCCGCGCACATCAGGTAGAGCGTGCCGGCCCTGGCCTGCGGGATGGAGGAGGCCATGAGGCATTCCAGGGATTCGGCACCGGCCTTGGCCGCCAGCCTGCCCACCTTCACGTGCGTCTCGGGCGAGAGCGTGGCGCAGTTGACGAAGACCCTGCCCGCGGCATTCCTGAGCAGGTTGTCGCGGCGGTCGGTGAAGATGGCCAGCTGGGCCTTGTCGTCGGTGACCACCGTGAGGATGACCTTCGCGAGCTCGGTCACGCGTGCGAGGCTCAGGCAGGCCTCCGCGCCCAGCTCCTCGGCCAGGCTCCTGGCGACGTCGACCCGCAGGTCGTACACCGCGGTCACGGGGTAACCCACTTCCTTCAGGCGCCGGGCCATGTTGGCCCCCATGCGTCCCGCTCCGACAATTCCGATGGTATCCATAAATTGATTACGGTTTGAGATTCCGTGGCAACTGCGGGTCGCCCTGCAGCCTGCCGGGCACGGCCGCAGCTCCACGGTGAAGGCAGTGAACCCAGCCTCCGCCATCAGACAAGGCGAGCCTGCGTTTTCCCCACGGCCGCTCCTGCACACCCACCTGGCTCAGCGTGGAGCGGCCCGCAGGGTCATCCGGGTAAGGCGGCGGATGACCGCCTGCACGTCAGTCCCCCCTGTCACGAGCTTGAACTGGCGCTCCCATTCATAGGGCATGAGGCGGGCCTGGCCGATGTCCTTGAAACACTTGAGACATTCGCCCAGATGAGCACGCGTCTCCCTGAACTCGCGGATCTGGGCCGATTCGAGGCCCGTGCGCTTCGCCGCCGGAATCGCCTCGAGCTCACGGAGGCGGTGCTCGATCAGCGGGATGAACTTGGTGTCGAGATCCTTCGCGGCGCCGCGACACGACTCCATCATGGAGCCGAGGGTGCGCAGCTCAGGATGGTGCCTGTACATGATCTCGGCCTTTGCACCGGTGATCCCCAGGGAATGTGGAATATCCTCGGGTTTCACCTTGCCAAAGAACTGGTCGAGCTTGCGGTTCACCTGTGCTGCGTCCCCGTGCGCTCCCACCTTGGGCAGTTTCAGCCAGGTGAGGTCCTTGTAGCTCTCCGGATTCGCGCTGGTGGTCAGCTCAATGAAGGAGGACTTGGCATGATAGCCCCCGGTCACCTTCTTATAGGCTGCGGAGAGGGCCTGGTTGCCCTCATCCTGGTATTGCCTGACCGAAACGGGTTCGCGATTCTTCGTCAGCCAACGATTGTCCCGCACCCAGTCCTCGCCCTTCGGGCCCTTCACGGGAATCGTCATCTTCTGCTCACGCACCGCAACGTCGATGTCCATGCCGGTGTCCGTGCTGGAGGCATTGCGGCAACTGTAGATGTTCTGCCTGTTGTAGCCCCGCGCGCCCATGTTGGCATGATAGAGTTGGGCGACGTCGCCCATGATGCCGTCCATGGCCTCGGTGTAGGCCTTGCCCTTGATCGGCTCCGCCTTGTACTTGAGGTAGCTCTTCGCGGTCATGCTGTGCGCCACGGATGCGGCCTTGCGACGCACCTCCGCTCCCATGCGTGCGACTTCCTCCGGGCTGGCCTTTCGACCCAGCGAGGCCTTGCGCCATTCCATGTGACTGCGGAAAAAATCCTCCGCCAGACTCTCCCCGTACTCGAGCTCCTGTTGAAACTGGGCCGCCCGGATCGGGGCGAAATTGATCGGCGCCGGCCTAGGCTGCGCAGGGGCGGACTTGGCCGCGGCTGTCGGCGCCGGAGCCTTGGCGGCGGAGGCCTTGGCGACTGCCACCTCGCCGTCGCACTGCATTCCGCGCAGCTTCAGGCGATTGAGCGCAACCTCGGGCCCCTTGTTCATGAGCACGGACCAGGAGGCACTCTCCACCATCCCCAGCCAGCCGCCGCTCTTCCAGCCCTCGTAGCCGCTGATGGCCACATCCGCTGCGTCCGACAGGGTGGAGACACCCCGCTTTACGCCCTCAAGAAGCCCCCCTTCGACAAACCCGCTGCCGGTCTGGTACAGCGCAGTCGCGGCAATGGGCCCCCCCGTGAGCGAGAGAAGTGTCATGCCCGTGTCGCTGATTGTCTTCACATTCTCAACGTACTCCACCTGGCAGGATTTCCATGCCACCTCCTCCTCAAGCGACGCGAGTTCGCCGTCCTGGCGTCCCTGATAAAGGTTCTGCAAGGCGCCATTCAGCTTTTCCCACCGCGCCGCCTGCAACGCCCCACCCTCCCTGATTGTCTTTTCAATGAGATCGCGCGCCTTTGCCTTCTCCACGCCCTCCAGCTTGGAGAGAAGCAGTTCCGCCTTGTTGTGAGCCCGCGCGGACCTGTCGAACTCGCGCATCTCCTCCTGCACCTGATGGCGCACCTGCTGCTGGCAGAGCTCGTCGAAGGGAGTGCGGCTGAAACGCGGCTTGCCCGTGCGCAACTCCTCCAGGCGATCCTGTTCGGCGATGCTGTTGCTGCGCGTGCAGGTCATGCGAAACTCAAGCTGATTGAGACGCGCCACATTGTCCGGCGTCGCCTCTCCCGTGGTCAGCAGACGGCGCACCTCGGCAGCCTCGCTTTCGAGGGCGGCGAGCTCCTTGCTGCAAAACTCAATGTTGGCCTGGTGAAAGGCCTGGCGCTCCTGAAGGGGCGTGGCTTCGGGCACGCCCGAATGCAGCACGACTCCCTTGGCCTTGGACCCCTTCGGTGAACTGCGCACGGCAGCCAGGGCCTTGGACATGTCAGCATCTTGCGCGGCGGTGCGATTGAGCAGTTCCGCCGCCTCGTCCTGCGAGAGGATGCGCAGCTCATAGAGCAGCTCCTCACGACACCAGCCCGCCTCGGTGCGCAGGGTCAGCGTGAGTGGGTAGCCCTGCTGAAGGGGCGCGAGCGCGGCCGAGCCAAACAGGACCCAGCGCCGCTGGGATCCCCCCTGGCCGAGGGCGTCGACACTCATGAGGGAGGCGTCGTCCGGCAGAAGGATCGACTGCAAGGAGAGCTCCTCGGAGCTCGGCTCGTGGGACAGGAGATGGAGACTGTCACTCCTTGCAAAGGTCCTTGCCAGGTTGCGCTCGTCAGGCATCCCGCGCTTGTCGGTACTGTGGTTGAAGTGAAAGGTCCAGGGGCCGCTGCCCTTGAGTTGCAGCGGCCAGTAGCCTCCGTCGGGTATGATGAGCGGGGCCGGTGACCACAGGGTCTCCACCTTGAACTTCTCCTTCTTGGAACGGACAGCGACACGGGTCGTCGCCAGCTTCCCCTTGGGATCGTTGGTGCCATTGAATTCGGTGCCGGGGTCGGGCACATACTCCGCATCGGGACGAGTGGTCACGCGCCCCTGGGCGGGGACCGTGCGCTGGTCGTACTCCACGCTTTCACGCTGCCAGGTCCCACGCACCACGCCGGACTTGGCGGAGAAATCGACGGCGCTCAGTCTGACTTCCAGGTCCTGGGTCTTCTCCAGGACCTTGGTCGCGGGAAATTCCTGTCGGAGCGAAGACTTCTTCAAGACCCAATAGAGCTCATGCTCGCCGTGGCGGGGCATCTCAGGCAGCACACCGCCGGCGGCGAGAAAGGCGCTGAAGCGTTGTCGTGCCTTCTGAAAGGCGCCCACGGCCTGCCTGAGCTCGCCCTCCATCGAGGACACTTCCTTGTCGAGCGCGGCGCGGCTTTTTCCGGCGGGATAAAGGGGCACGCTGGCATCCAGGGGCTCACGTGCCCACTCCTTGCGGTCGGCGCTGTGCAAGCGCCCCTTTCTGAGTGTGTAGGAATCCACCAGCAAAGCCTCGGCGCCCGGATAAAAAAAGGTCGCGGTGACCCCGGTCGGATCGTCCTCGTCCAACTCGTAGGAAACCCAGGCGTCGCCCTGCTGCTCAAGGGCCTGAAAGGCGTACTCCTCGTCCCCGAAGCCGAGGTCCATCTTGGCGAAGGAGCCGGACCCCGCCCCGCTTTTCTCGCGCTGAGTGTGGCTGTAGTAGAGCACGAGACCATTGCCCAGGGACTTGAAGGGCAGCCGCACATCGCGGACAAGAGTGCTGTCGTGGCGAAAGCCCGAGTAGTGGGGTTTCTTGGGGTCGTCGTTGTAGAAACCGTAGTTGTAGCCTCCCTCGAGCGCGTAGGCGCCCTCCAGGACCGGGGCCCCGGCCAGCAGGCGCTCCAGCGCGGCCATGGCGCGACCATGCCGTGAACCCTGGGCCTCCTGAAGGAGACGGGCGTCGGGAGGATCCCCGAGTGCGACGAGCGCCTGCCCCAAAAGCTCGGCTCGACTCCGCAGCGAAGCCAGCAACGCAGTGTGACGGGCGATGCGTTGCATGAGAACGGCGCCGGCCTGCTCATTGTAGGCCGCCGCATAGCCCGCCTCCACCCAGAGACGATCATGAAGGAGGAGGTTCTCGGTGAGGTTGGCCTTCACGGAGACCGCCTGCTCCAGGAGCGGGATCAATTTTCCAAGGTATTCCAAACACTGCGGGGCCGGGAAGGAGAGCATCGGCTCCCATTTCTCATCGAAGCGGCGTGTGTCTGCCGCGTTGAGGTTTCCCAGGAGCTCTCGTGTCGCCTCACGTGCCTGGCGGACAAGTCCCTGGTACTCCGTGCGGGTGCAGTCTCTGAAGTCAACCGGCTGCGGGAGTTCGGCGGGGGCGGGTGCAGCCAGGGGCGGTAGCGCCATTATCCAGGCGGGCAGTGCCGCCGAAGCCTTGCCTGGACTGGAGGCAGGAGCCGCAACAGGCGCCTTGGCCGGTGCACTTGAAGGGGCGGGAACCTGGGCGGTGGACTTGGCGGTGGCCTGGGCCGACACGGGCACTGCAGTGCTCACCCTGGACGCGGAAGCCTTCGCCGCCTGCGCTGGGGAGGCGGGCGGGGACTGCCTGGCAGGAGCCACTGAAGGGCTCCTTGGCAAGGAGTGCTTCGGGCTGGGCGACGAAGGCTGCGCCCCCGGCTTCGTCGCGGAAGGAGCAGTCCTGGCAGCCTCGCCGGCGCGAGCCACGGGCGCGATGCGAATTCCGTCCAGGAACTGCAACAGATCACGGCTCGGGGGCGTGCTGCCCTGCCTAACCAGGTACACCTTGAACAATTCCTGCCCGACAATGACAGCCCCCAGGAAGAGCGTCTGCTTGTCGGTGGAATCATACTGCTGATAGCCCGTCCATTGCCGTCCAGCCACACGCAGCTCGGCTTTCGGGGCGCCCTTGAGGGTCTTGGCAAAACCGTCCAGATAACCCGAGAGAAGGAGTTCCTGCTCCAGCTCGGTGGACGCAGCGGCCGGGGCGGTGTCAAAGACGAGGAGGTTGCTCACGCCATCACGCCCCTTCACCTCAAGACACAGGCCGCCGTATTGGGCATCAGCCTCGGCGGCGCGTGTCCATGCCAGGGAGTTGGGCAACTCAAGACGCCCGGCACTCGCCGCTGCGCGAAGGAAGGGAATGCAGCTCACCAGAAAAACGAGACTCAGGATGAAACGGGTGAACTTCATGGGGAACCTTTTCAGGACCGGGGCGGGTCGCGGGGCGGGCGACTGGAGGGGAAACTGGGGCAAAGACATGCGCCGCCGAAGCGCAGCCTTATTAGCAAACACATCGCATGATCCACCCCTCCACAACACTATCTGATCAATGCGGTGACTGAATTTTGCAGGCACGCAGAGCCGGTCCTTCCGGCCGGTCAACGATGAGCGCAGCGCCGTATTCGCTCCGTCAACGTGGATCCCAGAACCTTGGCCCCGGAACTGAACACCTCAGGTCCAGGCTGCTCACCCTGGCAGCCTTGGCACTGAGCCAAGTCCCGTGACTTCCCTTCTTATGTCCCCCATGCACTCCCTACTCCTCCGCCTCGGCCTCCTCGCCTCGCTGCTGGTCCCCTCACTCTGCCAGGCCTCCTACGACCCGCTCGAGCCCATCGCCCCGATCAAGGCCCCCTTCCCGATGCCCCAGCTGCAACGCCCCGCCTTTCCCGAGCGCGTGGTCAGCATCGTCGACCACGGCGCCGTGCCGGGCGGCACGGTCAAGAACACCGCCGCCATCGCCGCCACCATCAAGGCCGTGGCCGACGCGGGCGGCGGGCGCGTGCTCGTGCCGGCGGGCCGCTGGCTGACCGGCCCCGTCCACCTGCGCAGCAACATCGACCTCCACCTCGCGGCCGGCGCCGTGCTCGTGTTCAGCGACGTCTTCGCCGACTACCTGCCCGCGGTGCTCGTGCGCGCAGGCGGCATCGAGCTGTACAACTATTCCCCGCTCCTCTACGCACGCAACTGCGAGAACATCGCCATCACCGGCCCCGGCCGCCTCGACGGCAACTCCCGCGCCTGGTGGCCCTGGGCCAAGAAGGAGACCCGCGAGGGCTTCGCCATGGGCGCCAAGGGCGTTCCGGTGGAACAGCGCATCTTCGGCACTCCCGAGGCCGCCATCCGCCCGAGCTTCGTCACCTTCCTCGAATGCAAAAACGTGCTGCTCGAGGGCTTCACCATCGGCAGCGGCCCCAACTGGACCATCCACCCGGTCTATTGCGAGAACATCATCATCCGGCGCGTGAACATGATCACGGAGGGCCCCAACAACGACGGCATCGATCCCGACTCCTGCCGCAACATGCTCATCGAGCACTGCGACATCTCCACGGGCGACGACTGCGTCGTGCTCAAGTCGGGCTACGACCAGGACGGCCGCCGCGTCGGCCGCCCCACCGAGAATGTCGTCATGCGCCACACCACCAGCCGCCGCGGCCACGGCGGCCTCGTCATCGGCAGCGAGATGTCCGGCTCCGTGCGCAACGTGTACATGCACGACTGCGACTTCGCCGGCACCGACCGCGTGCTCCGCATCAAGTCCCGCCCAGGCCGCGGCGGCATCGTCGAGAACGTCTGGGTCGAGGATGTCACCGCGCGCGACCTCCAGCGCGAGGTGGTCATCCTCAACATGGACTACACCTCCGACCGCAACGCCATCGTCGACACCTTCCCCCCGGTCTTCCGCAACATCCACGTGAGGCGCGTCGCCGCCTCCGGCGCCCCCGTCGCCATCCGTATCACCGGTATGGATACATCGCTGATCGAGGACCTCAGCTTCGAGGACCTCGCCATCGTTTCCAAGGAGGGCGTCATCGCCACAAACGCGCGCAACATCCGCTTCAGGAACGTCGCGCTCCGGCACAGCAAGGGAGAGGCCTTCCAGCTGAAAAATGTGAGCGGACTCACAGTGGACGGTGTGGAACAGACGGTTGCGACACCCGCCAAACCCTGAGACTGTTTGCCGCCCTTTTTCTCCCGGCCCGGGTTGACCCGGTTGCAGGCTGCGACATTGTCTGCACATCCCCCTCCCACCATGCGGTTTCCCCATCCCCGGCATAGTCGCGTCCTCCCCTGCCTGCTTCTCGCGCTCGCGCTCTGCCCCCTGGCGGCCCAGGCCGAGGGTCCCTTCAGGAATCGCGACAACAAGTCCAGCCACGACTCCGGCGAAGGCACCTACCCGGTGCCCTACCAGCTGCCCACCGTGGCCGAGGTGACCGCCGACCTTCAACGCATCCACGCCTACCTCTCCGTCGCCGCCCCGCTGCGCATCATCGACGCCAGCACGGGCGAGGCCATCACCACCACCGATTCCCTCGTGCCCACGGCTGTGCTCGACCGCGGCGAGGCGGAGTTCAGCCCCCTGAGCTACGAGATGGGCGTGGTGCATGCCGGCATGCTGCAGGCCACCGCCGTCACCGGAGACCGCCGCTTCGCGGACTTCACCGCCAGGCAACTCCAGTTCATCGCAGACAGCCTTCCCTATTTCAAGCAGCTCGGGGACAAGTTCGGCCTTGAAACGAACGGCATGCGCAAGGTCCTCCAGCCGCGCGCCCTCGACGACTCCGGCTCCATGTGTGCCGCCCTCGTCCGTGCACGCCTCGCCAAGGTGGGCCCCGACCTCAAACCCGTGATCGACACCTGGAGCGATTGGGTCGGCCACCGCCAATTCCGCCTCAAGGACGGCACCCTCGCCCGCCAGCGCCCGCAGGCGCAGTCCCTCTGGGCGGATGACGCCTACATGAGCATACCCGCCCTCGCGGAAATGGGACGCCTCACCGGGGACCCCGTCTGGTTCGACGACGCCGTCCGCCAGGTCGAACTCATGTCGGCCAAGCTCTTCAATCCGCAGCTCGGCATCTACACGCACGGCCTCAACCTTCACAATCCCGAGGCCCCCCGTTTCTACTGGGGCCGGGCCACGGGCTGGATCGTCGTCGCCATGTGCGACCTGCTCGACGTGCTGCCCAAGACGCATCCGGGCCGCGAGAAAGTGCTCGCCCAGTTGCGCGCCACCCTCAAGGGCGTGGCGGAGTTCCAGTCGGGCACAGGCCTCTGGCACCAGATGGTCGACCGCAATGACTCCTACCTAGAGACCTCCGCCTCGGCCATGTTCACCTACGGCATCGCACATGCGGTCAACGAAGGCTGGATCGACCCCGCCACCTACGGCTCCATTGCCCAGGCGGGTTGGATCGGCCTGAGCACCCGCATCAACGCACAGGGCCAGGTCGAGGGCACCTGCGTCGGCACCACCTTCGCCAGCGACCACATCTACTACTACAACCGCCCCACCAGCGTGAAGGCACTGCACGGCTACGGGCCTGTGATGCTCGCCGGCGTCGAGATGATACGCCTGCTGCAGAACCCTGCGCTGCGCATCGACTACAAGCTGCGCACCTACCACTACGTGCCCAAGAGCAACGGCAGCACCAGCTACCACGAGCACCAGTGAGGCGCCCCGCCCTCCCCGGGGGCGATGGCAACGGGGGCGCGGGTCTCAGGGACGCGCTTCGTGATGGTAGGTCTTGTGGTCGGCCACGCCGCCGCGCACGCGGGTGTCTTCCCGCAGCGCTGCCTGCGCCTTTGCGTCGCCCTTGAGCCAGGCATCGAAGAAAAGAAGCTCCCAGGTCTTCACGTCAGTCCAGGCCTCCTGTGAAAGGATGTGTTTCTCGCCGGGCAACACCACTGCGGTCGAGTCGCCCGAGCATTGAGCGATCGAGCCGAGGACCGTGTCCGGGGGCACGTTCGAGTCGGCCTCGGCGTACACGGCCAGGTAGGGCACGCGCACACCCTGCAAGGTGGCCCAGTCCTTGCCAAAGGGCCTCGCCCAGAAGGCGCCCGTGAAGGGCACGAGGCCGAAGCCGGCCTTGATGCGCGTGTCAGGACCATTGCCCGACTCGCCCGCCCGGCCGCCACTCATGCAGGAGAGTATCGTCATCCCGCCGAAACTGGAGCCCGAGGCTCCGATGCGCGTGGGGTCGATGGCCGGCCCGAAATCCGGGTCCGCCAGCAGCTGGTCGATCACCTGCCTGAAGGCCAGGGGGCGCAGCAGGACATTGTCAGGACCGCTGAAGCGTCCATCGCCATGGAAGATGCTCACGACAATGTAGCCGTGGGAGGCCAGGCGCTTGAAACGGTCGAGCTCCCAGAGGCCGTGCGCATTGTACCCGTGGGAATAGACGATGAGCGGGTAGCGGGCGCCCGCCTCGGAGAAGATCGGCTTCTCACCGGGCGCCTGCATGCGGGGGAACACATTGTCGCCGGTGTTCGTGTAGGGGAAGGTGTAGGAGGGCCGCGGGTTGTCCTTGCGCGTGGGATACGTGACGTAGGTCACGACGGGAATGCGGGTGCCGGCATGGCTGCCGTACTGCTTCTTGTCGGCGGGCACGGCGACTTCGACAATCCGGGCAGCGGCCGGATAACGCATCACCGTGGCCAGGTATTTCTCGGAGCTGAACCAGCCATTGCTGCCCTGGAGAAAATCCGAGATGCCATCGGACTCCTTGATCGTCACCTCCATGTTCGTGCAGGCGACCTCGAGGGGGCCCGTGCCCACCGAGTCGATCTCAAGGGCGAGGAGCGAGGGCATCAGGTTGAGGCAGAGAGCCGCAAGCAGCAGGCCAAGTCGGCGAAGTAAGGGGAGAGAGGACATGGGAAGGGGGAGGGGACGGGTGACAGGACCGGGAGGGGGAGAAGGAGCGAGGTGGGGGCGAAGCAGGGGAAGCAGGCGAGGGAGGCCGCTCAGCATGGCGCGTGTGACGCGGGGGCGGGGAGGTGGCGGGGAGCGGCCGACTCCGAATGCGAAACCTGCTATACACTAACAAGCTACGGACTCCAGCAGGAACTGCCTGCCCCGCCGAAACAAAGACAGGCCGGCCCCCGCCCCACCCTCCCTCAGACAAGCCGTGGCGGACCAGTCCTGCACCCCGGTCCATCGGCCCGCCACACGGTGCTGAGTGCCGCATCAGGTAAGCCCTGATTATGCATTGAATTAGTTGAGCTTTTGCAACTCGCATGAGAAATGCTGAGTGGCCCTGAACCGGCCCCTTCCGAGGCACACACCCCACATGAAATTCACGCTCCTTCTCATTATCCTCCTCTGCCTGCTCCCCCAGGCGCGCGCCGCGCGCGACGATGAACGCATTTCAAGCGTGGAGAACCAGATCCAGACCCTCGACACCATCGTGCAGGGTTCCAAGAGCGCCTCCGAGAAGGCACGCCTCGAGGTCAAGCTGCAGCGCCTGCGCGACGAGCTCGCCATCCTGCGCCAACGCCGGGACATCGAGTCCCGCGTGAAGGCCCTGAGCGAGGATCGCGCCGCCCACCCCCTCGACGCCCTGCGCGAGAAACTGCGCCTCGTCGACGCCTCCGAGGAGGATGCCAAGAAGCGTATCCAGGAACTCATGACAAAGCGCCGGCAGGCGGCCACCGAGCGGGACACGCTCCTGGCCCAGCTCGAGAAGCTTCGGAAGGCCGAGATTCCCCATGCGACCGCCCACGGCACGGCCGCGGCCTCCGCCCCCCCCGCTGCCGCCGCAGCATCGCCTACCGCGGAGCTCGAGGAGCGTGTCTTCACGCGCAACGAGGAGCTGCGAAGCCTTTCCATGCAGCGCGAATGCGCCGAGCTCGAGGTGGAGCTCGCCCACGAGGCCGAACGCCTCCGCGAGGAGCTCAAGAGTTTCGAGCATTCCCCGCGCACCAACCTGCGCGCCATCCTCGAGGCCAACGACCTGCTGGACGCCGCGACGAAGTTCGAGGAGCGCCTCGGGGTGCGCAGCACCGAGCTCGCGCAGAACCTCCAGGTCAGCCAGGGCAGCCTCACCCTCGCCCAGCAGAAGCTGGCCAAGTTCGACGAGGAGCTCGCCCTCCTGGAAAAGCAGACCGGCTTCTTCAGCAGCGATGCCCGCATCGAGCGCCTGCTCGTCGTGCAGCGCGGCCAGAAGAAGGCCCTGCAGGAAAGCATCCCGCACCTCGACGCCCAGATCACCGCCCTGCGCAAGTCCACACAGATGCTCGGCCTTGAGCTCGACCTGATCCGCGCCGAGCGCGGCCTTCGCGAGCTTCGCTTCGCGGAGCTTAAGGAATCCTACGTGAACCGCCTGCGCTGGCCGATCGCGGGGCTCGCGGGCGTGATCGCGCTGTATTTTTTCCACAACTACATCCTGGTCTCCATCGCCTGCCGGCGCGAGAAGCGCGCCATCGCGCGCAGCCTGGGCCGCTATGGCGCGGTGCTGCTGGCCGCGGTCGTGGTGTGCGGCTTCCTCTTCGACGACCTGTCCATCTTCGCCGCCACGCTCGGCATCGTGAGCGCCGCGCTCGTCATCTCGCTGCAGGACGTGTGCACCTCCGTCTTCGGCTGGTTCGTGATCATGCTCGCGAGCAAGTTCCGCATCGGCGACCGCCTGGAGATCGATGCGATGCGCGGCGACGTGATCGACGTCGACCTGCTCAGCACCACCCTCACCGAGGTCAACGGCTGGCTCGACAGCGAGCAGCCCACGGGGCGCGTGGTGGTCGTGCCGAACAACTTCATCTTCAAGTCGAAGGTGCTGAACTACAACCACGAGCACCCCTTCATCTGGAACCGCCTCAACGTCACCGTGACCTTCGAGTCGCCGCTGGCGCTCACCCTGGAGCTCTTCGGCCGCGAGCTCACCGAGATCACGCGCGCGGAATTCGACGCCGCGCGCACCGCCGCGGGCAGGTTCACGAACCGCTACGGCATCGAGGACGCCGACTACACCCCGCGCATCCAGACCCAGATCGTGGACACGGGCGTGCTGCTGAGCCTGTATTATGTGGCGCACTACAAGGAGTGTGTCTCCGCGCGCACGCGCATCAACGAGGGCCTTCTCCGCGTGGTCGCAGAGCATCCCGAAATCCAATTCTCGAACCCGACGATCAACCTCATCCACACCAACACCCCGCCCCCACCCGCCGCGCGCTCCCTCGCCTCGGCGCTTGCCGCAAAGCCTCCCGGCTCGAAACTCGACCCGATCGTGATCGCCGGGCGCTAGGCGGCCGCTGCCCCGCAAGGGGCGCCGGACGGGGTGCAATGCCGGGGGCGATGGGGTCTGTGCGGCAGCGCAAAAAATGCGCAACAATCGCCGCACCAATCGTGTTGCAGCAGCAGGGCGGCATCTCCTGACTGTGTGCATTCGCGATGCACAGCCCCAGCGTCCCCACCCCGGCCCGCCTCCTCTCACTGCTGCTTGCAGTTGTCCTCCCCCTGACAGGCTCCCCCCTGCTCGCCGCAAAGACCACCCGGACCGATCTTGCCCGCCAGACCCCCGTCGCCCCCGGTGAGCAGATCCCCGTGGCGGACTTCTTCCGCGCCCCCCTGCTCCTCGACCCCCAGCTCAATCCCGCCGGGACCCACTTTGCCGCCTACTGCAGCAATGAGCTCGACCGCTACGACCTGCTCATCCTAGACCTGAAGACCCAGAAATCGGAACGCGCCACTGCGGGTAAGGACAAGGGCAGCATCCTCGACTTCCGCGATTACCGCTGGCTCAACGACACCCGCATCCTCTTCAGCGTCACGCAGGACAAGTTCTATTCGCAGGGGCTCTTCTCACTGGACATCCGCCGAATCTCCGAGGCCGTCCCGCTCATCGGACACAGCGCCTTCAGGGTCATCAGTGTCCCGAGGGACACCCCCACCCACCCACTGGTCTGGATCGTGCAAAACGCCACCGCGCTCGGCGGTGACGGCGGTACGATCCAGCTCGACGGCACCACCACCATGTTCGGCACGACCTGGTCCATCAAGGTGCTCGCTCCGGTCCTCAGGACCTTCCCGAAGCCCAGTGGGAACCAGACCTACGGCTACCTGCCTGACAAGGACGGCAATCTCGCCCTGGCCTACACTTCCAGCGAGGGCAAGGTCGGGCTCCAGGTCCTGCAGGGCGACGCCTGGGTCACAAGCCCGGTGAACACCCGGGAATGGCACCTGCTCTCGCCCGGCAGGTGGCCCGTGGACTACCTTGCCGTGAGGAAGCGGAAACGCGGGGGCGCCTCGCGCATCGTCGAGCTCAACCTGCTCACCGGCGAGGAGGGCCGCGAGGTGTATTCAGACAAGCACTACAGCCTGCTCGACGCCAGCGTCCTGCGCGGCACCAGGGACGGCCGCGTACTGGGCCTGGAGTATGAGCGCAGCATGCCCACGGTGGTGTGGTTCGACGAGGGTTTCGCAGCCCTCCATGCGGGGCTCAGCAAGGGCCTGCCCGGACGCCACTGCCAGATCAGCTCCTCCAGCCGCGACGAATCCCTGCTCATTGTCACCGCGCGCTCCGACGTGGCCCCCGACGAGTATTTCCTCCTCGACCGCGGCGCCCGCAAGCTCAGCGCCATCGGCAGCTCGAGGCCCTGGATTCAGGCCTCGCGCATGCAGGCGATGAACCGCGTGTCCTACAGGAGCCGGGACGGCCTTGAGCTCGAGGGCTACCTCACCCTCCCCGCCGGCGCCTCCGCCACGCAGCCCGCCCCCCTAGTGGTGATGCCCCATGGCGGCCCCTTCGCACGCGACTACTGGGGCTGGGATCCGGCGGTGCAATTCCTCGCCAGTCGCGGCTATGCCGTCTTCCAGCCCAACTACCGCGGCTCGGACGGCTACGACTGGGGTGACGCCCTCGAGGACCCCCTGCTCTTCCGCAGGATACACGACGACGTGACCGATGGGGTGCGGCACCTCATCGCGCGCGGACAGGTGGATCCCCGGCGCATAGCCATCATGGGGTGGAGCTTTGGAGGTTACCTGGCCCTCAGCGGAGTGGTCCATGAGCCCGAACTCTACCGCTGCGCCATTCCCCTGGCGGGCGTGTACGACTGGGAGCTTTTCATGCGTGACCTGCGCTCAAAGGACGACACCGAGGAGCGCTACCATCACCTCAGGCGCCTCCTGGAGTCCCCCCAGAAGCAGAAGGACGTCTACGAGCAGATCTCACCGCTGCGGGGGGTGGCCAATATCCGCGTTCCCGTCCTCGTGGCGCACGGCGGCAAGGATGAGACCGTCTACCCGGAGGAGAGCACACGTCTCATCGCCGAACTGAGAAAACACAAGATCCCCTTCGAGAAACAGATCGAGTCCGACGACGGGCACGGCTACCGGCGCATCGAGAACAATGTGCGGCTCTACACCGCCATCGAGGCCTTCCTGGCGCGCAACATGGCCCCCGAAAAGCCGAAAAAGCCCTGAAGCCGGGCCTGCACGCCAGACCCTTCACCCAATCCCCTCGCACCCTTTTCAGGAATGCCCCGCCCCTTTTTCAACCGCCTCCCACGCCCGTCCTTGCTCCTGCTTCTGGGCCTTGTCGCCCTGGTGCCTGCCCCACTGCTGCAGGCCTCGGTCAAGGACGACCTCGCGCGCAAGACTCCTGTGCCTCCTGGTGAACGCATCCCAGTGGCAGACTTCTTCCGCTTACCACAGCTGCTCACGCCGCAACTTAATCCCTCCGGCACACACCTGGCCGCCTATTACACCAACGAACAGGGCGGCTACGACC
>JAHFTI010000346.1 GCA_023265535.1 Opitutaceae bacterium | reverse complement strand
TCGAGCTCTCGATGCCCACGACGTCGTCGCGGCGGCGCACCATGTCGTTCCACCAGCAGTCGCGGATGTTCTTCTTGAGCTCAACGCCGAGGGGACCGTAGTCGAAGAAACCGTTGATGCCCCCGTAGATTTCGGAGGACTGGAAGATGAAACCCCTGCGCTTGCACAGCGACACGATGGTTTCCATGGAGACTTCGGATGGGTTGCTCGGCGTGGACATAAGACGCGAAGGCTAGGGAGCAGCGCGCCTCGCGGTCAATCATGGAAGGCGCAGAACTGCGCCCCTGATAATGTTTGCGGACGCCTTGGCTGGCTCCCCAGCACTACTTATGGGATCGATTAGGCCTTCACAGGACGGTCGTTTTTGGAAAGTCTCAGAAAGGATCCCAAGATGGCGATCGCCCCCTGTTTCCCAACCCCTCAAGCCTCGCTTCCGCGATGCTTCCTGCTTCCCTAACATGAACGTTTCCGACTATCTCTCCTCCCTCTTCAATCTGACCGGCAAGGTTGCCGTCGTAATCGGTGGCACCGGCGAACTCTGCGGCGCCATGGCAGAAGGCCTGGCTGGCGCGGGCGCCGAAGTGGTGCTCGTTGGCCGCAGCCAGGAAAAGGCCGACGCCCGCCTGGCCAAGATTTCCGCCGCCGGTGGCAAGGCGTACTTCATCTCCGCCGAGGCTGACAGCAAGGTCGCCCTGGAGAAACTGCTGGCCGAGGTGCTGCAACGCTCCGGTCGCGTCGACATCGTCGTCAACGGCGCAGGCGTGAATTCTGCCACGCCCTTCGTCGACATTTCCGAGGATGAGTTCGACCGCATCATGCGCATCAATGTCAAGGGCGTGTTCCTTGGCTGCCAGGTCTTTGGCAAGTACCTCGTCGATCGTGGCGAGGGAGGCTCGATCATCAACATCGGCTCCATGTCCGCCGTTGTTCCGCTTTCCCGTGTCTTCACCTATTCGGCCTCCAAGGCCGCAGTGCACAATCTGAGCAAGAACCTCGCCCGCGAGTGGGCCCCGAAGAAGGTGCGCGTCAACATCCTTGTCCCCGGCTTCTTCCCCGCCGAGCAGAACCGCAAGGTGCTGACTCCCGACCGCGTGGCTTCCATCATGGGGCACACACCCATGAAGCGCTTTGGCGAATCGCGCGAGCTCATCGGAACGACGCTGCTGCTTGCCAGCGAGGCTGCCGGCGGCTTCATCACGGGTTCCGAGATGATCGTCGACGGTGGTTATCATGCCATGACCATCTGAGCTGAACCCAGTGTGTGTCGGGCAATGTTCCGGCGGAGGGCATCGGCCCTCCGCTTTTTTATTAATTGGAACGTGCCCATGCATGCAGGGGTGCCGCAATGCCGCCCAGGCTCGGCGCCCGTCGGCCCCTTAGGCTCCTCCCCAGCTGTCCCGCCGTTGCCGCGTTGCCGTGCGCGGTGGTGGGGGCGGGTATGTGGAAAGGGGCCGCGGGGCCCGCTGCACGCGCCTGGCACCCGGGCGGTTTTGGCATTGGCTTGGTGATTATAAAGTCCCGCAGACGCATTTATTATGGAGTGATCCGCCTCTCCCGAGTTGGCTGTATCATTGTGTAATTTCACTTATATGAAAGAACGCTCTTGATATAGATTCTATATTGCGTTCTATAAAGTTCACCATGCCCGTACAAAAAACCGAATTGACCACGAAGATTGAGCAACTGAAGGCCCTCGAGGCCCAGGCTCTCAAGCTTCAGACCGAGATCGTCGACCAGCGCCCGACCGAGTTGGCCGGTCTCTATGCCGCCTACGGCTTCGCCAGCGTCGCCGAGTTCATCAAGGCCGTCAAGGAAGCTGCCGACAAGGCCCCAGCCAAGAAGGCTGGTCGCCCCGCCAAGAAGGCCGCCAAGGGCAAGCCCGCGAAAGCCGCCAAGGCCGCCAAGAAGGCTGGCAAACCCGGTCGCCCGAAGAAGGCCGCCGCCGCCCCTGCCAAGAAGGAGAAGAAGCCCCGTGGTCGCGCCCGCATCACCGACGAGGTGAAGGCGAAGGTCCGCACCCTCGTCGCCGAGGGCAAGTCCGGCTCCCAGATTGCCAAGCTGCTCGGCATTTCCCTGCCCAGCGTGCAGAATATCAAGAAGGACTCCGGTCTCGTGAAGGCCCGCGGTCCCCGCAAGCCCAAGGCCGCCGCTCCCGTGGCCGCCGCGCCCGCAGCAGTGGAGGCCCCCGCCGCCGCCGCTCCCGCCGACCATTCGGCCAACTGATTATTTACACACTCCGACCCGAAGACCCGGCAGCCGCGAGGCGCCGGGTTTTTTTGCGTAGTGAGGCATTGTGGATTGCCCGTGCTGTCGCTCCCCCTAACCTGTCCCCTGTCAGGTTTTCCCCACGATGCTTCTTCCCCAAGGCATTTTCCGTGATGCGTCCAGCATGTTCCGCCCTGGCACGCTCCTGCGCCGCCTATTGGGGGCTGCCTTTCTGGCCCTTCTTTTTGCCCTCCGCCTCAGTGCCCAGGAACAGGGCGTTCCGCCTTCGCTGCTTGTTGTCAGTTCCTATTCCCAAGGTTATCGCTGGAGTGATGACGAACTGGCCGGCGTCATGCGGGTGCTGCAAACCCGCTATCCTGGCATCGAGCCGGTCATCGAACACCTCGACACGCGTCGCTTCGACCTGGCGGGTCGGGAACAGCAGCTCATCTCCAGCATCCTGCTGAAATGCAGCCAGACTCGTCCCGTACTTATCCTGACCCTCGACAATGCCGCCTTTGACTTTGTCCTGAAATACAGGTCGCTTCTGGGCAATGAGATACCGATCGTGTTCGGCGGCCTCAACCAGTTCAGTCCCGACTTGCTGAAGGGCCAGCGCCTGATCACCGGAGTCGCTGAGGAAACCACCTACGAGGGCACCTTTAAGCTGATTGCAAGCCTCTGCCCCGAGGCCCGCAACGTCTTGCTGATCTCGAACAAATCCGCCAACGCGCGCGCCTCGCGCCTGTCCTTCGAGCGCCATCAGGCCAGATATCAGTCGCTGTATCATTTCGAATATTATGATGATTGGACCAACGCCCAGCTTATAGAACGCCTCGCCAAGCTGCCGGACGACTGGGTCGGAATGATATTGGAAGCCACCCAGGATGTTACGGGGCACCAGAACTACAATGACGCGGAGTTCAGCCGTCAGCTCACCACCCTGACCCGGCGTCCCATTTTCATCAATGCCCACGCCACCCCCCAGAACGAATGGGCCGCCGGCACCTGGAACGGCATTGGCGGCGGACTCCTCGTCGCGGATATCCATGGCGAGCGGGTGGGCGAGATCGCACTTCGCGTGCTCTCAGGCGAAAGCGCCGACTCGATACCGGTTGAGCCCTTCACAGCGGAGCTGCTCTCGGTGGATTATCGTCACCTGCTGCGCTTCGGCCTCGAACACCGTGAGCTTCCACCCGGCACGCGTGTCTTCAACGAGCCGCAGAGTTTCTACAGGGTCCACCTGGTCCAGATCATCATCGTGGCCTGCGTGATACTCGTCCTGGTGTCCGCAGTGGTCGTCCTTTCCATGAATATAATCCTTCGCCGGCGCGCGGAAACTGCGCTCAGGCGGGCGCGTGCCGAGCTCGACCTGCTGGCCAAGGGCATTGAGCAGGCGTCGGATATAATATTGATCCTGCATCCCGGCGGAGAGTTGCGTTACGCCAACCTCGCCTTTGAGCGTCTCTGCGGGCTGCATTCGGGGGCCTGGCGCACACGCACACTCGACCAGGTCCTGCCCAGTTTCGGTGTGCGCCACCCGCTCCCTGAGATGATGGAGGCCGCCAGCACGCGCGGCGATTGGTCCGGCCTTCTTGAGATGCAGCCCGTCGAGGGCACCGCGATCCTCCTTCAGGCGCGCATCGCCCGCATCACGCTTCCCTCACAGGGCGGCCACCACCTTGTCTTCATCGGCCGCGACATCACGCGTGAGCGCCGGCTCGAGGAGCAGCTGCATTCCTCGCAGAAACTTGAGGCTGTGGGGCTTCTGGCCGGCGGCGTCGCACATGATTTCAATAATATATTGCAGATCATACAGGGACATGCCGCGCTGCTGGTCGAGGACTTGGCGGGCACGCCCCATGCCGAGGGCATGGTGGAGATCCGTGATGCAGCCGAGCGTGCCACCCAGCTCACCCGGCAGCTCCTTGTATTCAGTCGTCGGCAAACCATGAACTGGGAGGTGCTCGATCCCAGCCAGCTGGTGGCGGACATGCTCAGGATGATCCGCCGGCTCATCGGGGAGCATATTGAGATCCGCTTCAATCCCCTCGTTGAGCACCTGCACCTCCATGCAGACAAGGGGCAGCTTGAGCAGGTCATCCTCAACCTGTGCGTGAATGCCCGCGATGCGATGCCCAAGGGGGGACGCCTGAGCCTTGACCTGAGCTGCCTCGAGCTGGGGCCGGACGACTGCGCCGCGCAGGGAGGCCTCCCTGCGGGCACCTATATAAAGCTCTCTGTCGGCGACACGGGCTGCGGAATGACGGCGGAGGTGCAGGCCCGCATCTTCGAGCCTTTCTTCACGACCAAGCCCGTGGGCCAGGGCACGGGCCTGGGCCTTTCTGTTGTATATGGTATTATAAAGAACCACAAGGGACTGGTCCGTGTGTACAGCGAGCCGGGCCATGGCACCGTGTTCAGCGTGCTCCTTCCGGTCTCCCGGGAGGGCCCTGCCGCCGTCCAGGGGGCCGATTCCGCCGCCGTCGCCAAGGGGAGCGGATTGGTCCTCCTGGCGGAGGACGACGCCCCGGTGCAGCTGCTTGCCATCCGTACGCTCACCCGTGGTGGCTATGAGGTGATTGCCGCGCCCGATGGGCAGGCCGCCCTCGAATTGTTGGGACAGCATGCCGACAGGGTCCGCCTGGTGATGTTGGACGTGATGATGCCCAAGCTGAGTGGCCGCCAGGTCTATGAAGTCCTTCACAGGCGTCATCCGAGGATTCCGGTCCTGTTCTGCAGCGGTTACAGTCCCGAGGCATTGCCACCTGAGATGGCCCCCGCTCCCGGCCTCGCCTTGATCAGCAAACCTTACGCGGGTCGTGATCTTCTGCTGACCATCGAGCGCCTGCTCAAGGACAGCGCCTCCGCCTAACGCCCGAAGAGTTGGGCGAGGTCGGCAAAATAGGCGTTCACCCAGCGATGGAGCAGCAGGTAGTGTGCTGCCCCCGCGATGGCCAGCATGGGCCCGTAAGGCACCTGGGCTCCCATGCCGA
>JAHFTI010000345.1 GCA_023265535.1 Opitutaceae bacterium | reverse complement strand
GATGACCTCGCTCTTGGCGGCTTCCGGTGATTCGGTGGCAGGGGTGGCCGGAGCGGTCTGGCCGAGGGCCAAGGGAGCGAAGGCAGCAGCGAAGAACGCGCTGGCGATGCAGGCCCGGGTGGTCAGTTTGGTTCTTTTCATTTGGTCGGTATTGGGGGGTGGTGAGTGCGCCGCCCGCGGCTTCGCAGGCAGCTGATCTTCCCAAAATACCAGATGGGGGCGGGAGGCGTAATGAGAACGCCCGCTTCAAAATTACACCTGCCCACGGGTCCGGGGCGCTTGTTTGGCAACGAAAGTCACTTCTTCAGCAAGCGATCTCGTTTTCAGGGCACGATGCAGGAGCTATCATGGTGTCACCGTGTCCTTGGGAGACCCCTTTCCCGACCGGCCTATCTGCCATGAACCCAGTCACCTTTGCGAGGGCCCTCTGCTCTCCTCTCTCCTTCCTCATGCGCGTGGTGCTCTTCCTCGGCACCGGGCTGACGCTTCTCAGCGGCGAGGGCCATTCCGCCACCGCGACCGCGAACCTGTTGGTGCCGGCCGACGGGGCAGTCCTGCGCGACACGCTCCAGACCTTTGCGTGGGAGCCGCTGCAGGCCGACCGCATTGAGCTGTGGGTCGACGGCATCTGCCTGGGGCGGCTGCCGGGCGACACCACAAGCCACGTGCCCTTCCCGCTCTCCTATGGCGCGCATGAATGGCATCTGGTGGTCGAGCGCGCCGGTGTCAGGCAGAAGAGCGCCCCGCGGCGCTTCAGGGTGCAGGACGCCCCGCTGGCCAAGCTCCCCGAGGGGGCGGTGCTGCTGCGCGAAAACTGGCATGTGCAGGCAGCGGCGGTCGTCGGCAAGGAGGGGCGTGCCCTGTCCTCCGGGGAAACCTCGCTGGAGGGGTGGAGCCGCAGTTCGGTGCCCACCACGGTCCTGTCCGCACTGGTGCGCAACGGGGTGTATCCCAATCCCTATGTGGGCATGAACAACATGCTCATTCCCGACAGCGACGATGACACCAACAAGCGGCACGACCTGCTGAAGCACAGTCATCTTCCCGGGCGCAATCCCTGGTCGGGCCCCTACTGGTTTGTGACTTCCTTCGAGGTGCCCAAGTCCTATGCGGGACGGCGCGTCTACCTCAATCTCGGTGAAATCAACTACCGTGCGGAGGTGTGGCTCAATGGTTCGCCCGTGGCAGGCCACACGGTCCTGGTGGGCATGGACCGCAGCTTCCGCCTGGACGTGACCGCACAGGCCAGGGTGGGGAAGGCCAACCATCTCGCGATTGCCATCCATCCCGTGGACCTGCCCGGCGAGCCCGCCGCGCCCTCGGTCAGCACGCTTGCCGAGCCCGGCCGCAACATGGGGCAGGACGGTCTCATCTGCATGAACTACACGCGCTGGGACCTGCTGGGCTGGGATTGGCAGGCCCCCGTGCGCGACCGTGCCATGGGCATCACCGAGGACGTCTTCCTGGAGTGCGGTGGCGACGTCGACATCGAGGATCTCCATGTGGCGCCGCAGCTCACTCTCGGAGAGAAGCCCCTGGCCGAGCTCATCATGGAGCTGGAGTGCCGCAACCATTCCGACAAGGCCGTCAAGGGCAAGCTGGAGGGCGTGCTCATCGAGGAAGGCGGTCGCAGGATTCCCTTTGTGCTGCCGGTGACCCTCCCGCCGGGCGTGTCGACGCGGCTGGTGCTGGACCCCGCCCAGGTGCCCGAGCTGCGGCTGGCCTCGCCCAGGCTGTGGTGGCCCGCCGGAATGGGCGCCCAGGCGCTTTACCGCGCAGAGCTGAAGCTCGTCGTCTCGCGCAAGGTGGCCGCCACGCGAAGCTGCACCTTTGGTATCCGAAAGGTGGATACCCTGTTGCGCGACGGGAACCGGGTGTTCCTGGTCAATGGCCGCGAGCTGTTCCTCCAGGGTGGCAACTGGGTGAACGACATGATGTTCACCTGGAGCGCCTCGCGCTACGGCCATGAGGTGGGAATGGCGCTCGCCGCCAATCTCAATTTCCTGCGTGTCTGGGGGCCGAACGGCGTGCCCCCTGAGGCCTTCTTCGACGAGGCCGACCGGCGCGGCCTGCTCGTGTGGCAGGACTTTCTGCACGACCATTGGGGCACCTTCAACAACCGCCGCGGCTTCACGCCCGAGCTGTCCCTCTACCGTGAGGCCAGCGCGGCCGTCATCCGCCGCCTGCGCGGGCATCCCTCCCTCTTCATGTGGTGCGGTGGCAACGAGGGGCCCAACCCGCGCGAGGAACTCCTTGCCCGTGAGCTCCTGCCGCAGCTGGACGGCCGCGGCCAGAGGCCCTACCTGCGCTCCTCGGACGGCGACGGCCTGCGCGGCGGCGGACCGTACCACAATCTCCTTCCCTCGGCCTACTACGGCCACCCCAAGCTCAGCGGCTTCAACAGCAAGGTCGGTCCCAGCGGCGTTCCCGAATGGGAGAGTCTGCGCAAGTTCCTGGGCTTCGAGGGGGATCCCGCGCTGCCGGGGCGCTTCCCGCTCTCCGGCGAATGGGCCTATCGCAATGCGACGGACCAGGCCGGTTCGGATCCGCGCAAGTTTTCCACCTATGACAGCCTCCTGCGCAAGTGCTTCGGCTCCCCTGCGGGCACCGACCTCGCGGCGGCACGTGGCTATGTGCGCCGTGCCCAGCTGGTGAACCATGACGCCTACCAGGCGGCGATCGAGTCCCTCAACCGCGGCATGGGCGGGGTGACCACGGGTTTCGCCCTGTGGAAGTTCAACGCCAGCTGGCCCAGCCTCACCTGGCAGATCAGCGACTGGTACCTGCAGCCCCATGCGGGCTTCTACAGCGTGCGCCGCGCCTGCGCTCCCGTGCATGTGCAGTTCAGCCGGGACGACCGCGCCGTGCTGCTCGTGAACCGCGGCCCGGCGGCCCTGACGGGCGTGTCGGTCAGGGCTTCGCTGCATGACAGCTCGGGCGTGCGCCTTTGGGAGGAGACCCGTAGCATGGCAGCTCCTGCCGGGCGCAGCAGCGCGTCGGGGCTGGTGGTGCCTGCCCAGGACGGGCTGCGTTTCCTGCGCCTTGAGGCGGTTTCCGCGGAGGGGCGCGTGCTCTCCGACAATTTCTACTGGCTGCATCCGACGGATGAGCTCCAGGGCCTCTTCCTTCTCCCTCAGGCCACGCTGAGGGCGGCTGTCACGCGGCTCGCCCCGGGCCGTGTGCGTGTGGAGCTGCGCAATGACGGCAGCGTGCCCGCGGTCCTCGTGCGCCTGCGGCTCGCCGCAGCGTCCACCCGCACCGAGCTGCTCCCCACGTATTGGTCGGACAACTACACGAGCCTCCTTCCTGGCGAGAGCCGGGGCCTGGAGGCCGAGGGTGACACGAACGCCGCCGGGGGCGGCCCGCTGGTGGTCCTCCTCGATGGCGTGAATGTCAACGAGCAGGTTTGCCCCGTGAACTGAGTCCGCCATGCTTGGCTTCACCCCCTTCCGGTCTCCTGCGCTCTTCCGCGTTTCCCTTCCCCTCACCCAGAGACGTTTCCTCCAATGACCCTGTTCCCAGCGCGGCCTCTCCCGTTCCTGCTCCTGTTCCTGGTGTGCCTGCCGTCCTTCGCGGCCCAGGCTGCCATCGAGTCGGTCACCTGTCTCGTTGCCCGTCCCGAACAGCATGCGCTGATCTCCTATGACGTGCTCCTGCGCGGCGAATGGACGCGGCCGGAGCGCTCCGCCGAGGTCGCCCTCGACCTGGTGCTGCAGTCTCCCTCGGGAAAGAGGATCTCCTGGCCCGCCTACCATGTGTCCGGCGCCTCGGGGACGCTCTCCGTGTGGCGCCTGCGCTGCGCCTTGCCCGAGGCCGGGGACCATGTGGGCGAGGTCGTGCTCACCCAGCGCGGCGTGCGCCAGTCCGCACAGCCGGTGCGCGTCAGCGTGGCGCCCTCCACGCGGCGCGGTTTCCTGCGCCCCGCGGGCGACTGGGTCCTGCGCTATGACAATGGCCAGCCCTTCCGGGGCCTCGGGCAGAACATCGGCTGGGAGGCGCGCACCAACGACGATTCGCGCCATTTCCGCGAGCTGCACCAGAGCCCGCGCTACCACTATGAGTACATGCTGGGACGCCTCGCTGCCGAGGGCGGCAACTTCTTCCGCACCTGGATGTGCTCCTGGAACCTGCCTTTCGAGTGGCGCGGCATCGTCAACACCGACCGCTACGTCATCGATGCCAATCCCTACAATGCCTCCGCCTGCCGTCGCATGGATGAACTGGTCGCCCTGTGCGATTCGCTCGGCATCCACATGATGCTGACCCTCGACACGGCCGGTGCCTTCCTCGGTGACGATTGGGAGCGCAACGCCTACAACGTGCGCCAAGGCGGCCCCGCGCGGGATGCGCTGGAGTTCTTCACCTCGGAAGAGGCGAAGGTCATGTATCGGGACCGCCTGAGGGCGCTCGTGGCGCGCTGGGGCCACAGCCCCTCGATCGCGGTGTGGGAATTTTTCAACGAGGTGGACAACCTGATGTACGGCGTGAAGCCGCGCATTCCCGATGCCGCAGTCGTGGCCTGGCATGCGGAGATGGCCGCCTTCCTCAAGCAGATCGACCCGGTGTCGCGACTCGTGAGCACCAGCATTTCGCACCGCGATGTCGAGGGGCTGAACAGCATCCCCGCGATAGACATCAACCAGCGCCACATCTACGGCCGCACCACGAGCATCCCCTCGGTCGTCGCGGAGTACGCGCGCTCCGGTGGGAAACCCTACGTGATCGGCGAGTACGCCTTCGAGTGGGACTGGAGCAAGGACTTCAACAGTTTCGCCGACGACATGGACCGTGATCACAGGAGGGGACTCTGGCTCGGCCTGTTCTCCCCCACGCCCATCCTGCCCATGACCTGGTGGTGGGAGTACTTTGATTCCCGCGGACGCACGCGCGACCTGGCCCCTGTGCGCCAGGTGCTGGACCTGATGTTGCAGGAGGGGGGCGGGGCCTTCGAGCCGCGTGCCCTGCCCGCACCCGGCCCCGACACGCGGGGACTGGCGGTCGCCTGTGGAAAGGCGCTTTTTGCCTATGCCTGGAACGAGGCCGGCGAACCCCGCAAGGCCGCCCTTTCGCTGGGCGTTCCCGCTGCACCGGGGGACAAGCTGCGTATCCTGGATCCGGATACGGGGGCCTGGTCCACTGTCGACGCGGCCGCCGTGTCCGGCGACTTCGCCGTGACCCTTGCCCTTCCCGCGCATGGGCAGATG
>JAHFTI010000344.1 GCA_023265535.1 Opitutaceae bacterium | reverse complement strand
ATTTCAGGTGGGACACCTGGATGCGTTCACCCGCAATGGCCGTGGAGCCCAGCAATCCCGTGCGCCGGGAGTCGCCGAGGCGGCAGCGGCTGTCCTCGGGGAGCTCCAGCCACATGGCCTGGAAGGGACGCACCTCGACGGGCACGCCGAGGTAGTCGGAGAGGATGGCGGCGAGCCCCTCGGGGCTGCGTGCGAGTCCACCGAGCCAGCCGCTGTAATACATCGGCGCCTCGTCGGGAACGTGGTCGCGGCTTTCGGTGCCCCCCGTGCCGAGCCCCATGAGCGAACGCAGGTAGTGGGCGTGCCGTTTGCCGCCCGACTCCTCAAAATCGACCGTGGGCTGGTTGAGGGCCCAGGCGCGATAGAGCAGCGTGTAGATGCGGTGGTGAAAGATGTTGAGGAAGGAATCGAGGGTCCTGTCGCCACCGTGGTTGCGCCGGTCGAGAACGTACTCGGTGAGGTGCACGGGCATGGGGCCGTTGGGCCCGAGCAGGCCTGTGAAGCACAGTTTCAGGCTGAGCCGCGCCTTCTCCTCATCCCAGGAGGCCCCTGAGATGGCAGTGGGGGCGAAGCCCAGGGAGACATCCTGGGCGAAGCGCGCACGCTCCTCCTTCGGGCTGAGCGCGGTACCGATGGCGGGCATGTCGAGGTACTTCTGCAGGAGGCGCAGTGCGACAAAGAAGTCGTACCTGCGGGGGTTCTGCAGGAACTCGGCGAGCTCCGGGGGAGGGCTCACAGGAGAGGACGGATTCCGGTCTGTATCGGCCATCGCATTACCTCCCCGCGCTGTGGCGAAAGGATCACCGTTTCGGTGAAGGAATTGATCGAAGCGTACTTGGCAAAAAAGCGCTCCACGACGGCGCCGAACAGGAAGATGCCAGAGCCGGCGAAGCCCATCTCGTCGAGTTGGACCAGCAATTCGCTTCCCCGCACAAAGTTCATGGCCCCCACGGAGTCGATGCGCCGCACCACGGGGCGGGCCTCGACGGATAGCAGGCTCTCGATCTGCTTGAGCATGGGGCGGTCGCCCGGGCTGCTGTAGAGGCGCAGGATCTCGCGAAAGGCGACCCTGTCATCCTGCTTCGAGGTGCCGACGATGGAGTGGTAATTCAGGGAGAGGTGGCTGATGAGGCGCCAGAGGATCTCGCCGTCGATGAAAGCCTCGCGTGGCGAGGTCGGGCCGGTGACGCAGAAGACGCCTTGGACGGGTCCCCCACCCTCGAGGGTGAAGTCCGTGCGGGCCTGGCCGATGCCCATGGTGAGAGGAAGGTGGCGATTGGTGACGAGCACCTCGATCGAGGCCTGGCGCAGGTCCCCCTTGTAGGTCTCGGAGTGGCTGTCGACGAGGGAGAGATAAAGTTCCGAGCCCGAATAGGAGCTCTCCTTGCCGAAGCGTTTTTCGCGTTCGGTCAGGACGCGGGGCACGCGATGGGCGGTGTAGTAGGCGCCCCCGCCCTGATCGCCTGCGCGCGACTGGTAGAAGGGAAGGAAATTCTGAACCTCCTCGGAGTTGGCACCGATGCCCTTCACGGTCTGCAGCTGGAAGACCTCGAAATCAAGGGGCCGGGTGCGGTCAACGACCACCTGGTACTCGTGGAAGCGAGGGTCTATCTGGATGCGGTCGGCCCGGCGGGAGACCAGGTTGATGGCGGGAGTGCAGAAGAGGTCGAAGCAGGTGGGATCGATGCGACCCTCGAGCAGGGGCTCCACCGTGGAGAGCAGGACGATGACGTCGAAGGAGGTGGCGGAGGAGCCGGCCAGCGCTTCGCCCACGCCGCAGAGGCGGGCGAAGAGGAAGCGCTGCGGAAAGGCAAAGTACTCCTTGAGCAGGCGGTAGCCCTCGAAGGTCCTGGGGCTGGGTGGCAGCAGCGCCTCGTCCTCGGCGAAGCCCACGCGGCGCACGGCATGCGTGCCGAGGCTGCGGGGGGTGCCGACGCGCCCGGGCTCGACAGGGCGCACGAGCGTGGTGGTCTGGCGGCCGATGAGCTGCTCGTAGATACGCACGGGCAACTCGTCGTTGCCGCGGATGTAGAGATCGAGCTGGGACATGGCCTTCAGGGCGTCAGCCTTGCCGCCGGCGGTGATCTCGAAGCGGAAGCGCAGGGCGGCGCGTGCCCCCTGCACGGAGCCGAGGCTGAGGGTGCCGAGGTCGCGCGTGTAGTACTGGGCCTCGGTCAGGCGCAGGGGCCAGAGGATCGTCTCATGGGCGGTGCGGAATTCGCAGGCGGTGCGCTCATTCTTGCCGGGCAGGGCGCGCAGCAGGGTGCTGCGGGGAACCTTGTAGCCGGAGAGCAGGGCGCCATCATTGAGATCGGGCGCGAAGCGCGCCACGAGCATCGAGGGCGTGGGTGCCAGGTAGTGGGGATAGACGGTCTCGAGCAGCCCCTGGGTGAAGCGCGGAAAGCCGGCATCGAACTTGTGGCGGACACGCGCGGTGAGGAAGGCGAAGCCCTCGAGGAGACGCTCGACGAAGGGGTCGGGACAGATTTCCTTGCCCTCCTTGTCGAGAGCCAGCCGCCCCGCGATCTTCGGGAAGGCTGCAGCGAATTCACCCGACTGTTCTCGGATGAACTGGAGCTCCTCGTTGTAGAGGCTGAGAAAACGTTTGTCCATGGGGGCGGGAAGGCTCCGGAGGCCCGGCTAGAATTTGCAGTCGCCGGTCTCGAGATCGATGCTGGTTTTTGCGAAAAACTTTTCCGGCGTGGGCTGCGCCCAGAGGTCGGCGGAGATCTGCAGGTGAATCCGGTGGGGGCTGCGCTGCGTGCCGATCTCCTCGTCGCGAAAGACCCTCACCTGCAGGGTGCGGCGCACGATGCGTGGCTCGAAGAAGAGCAGGGCCTCGGTGATCTCGCGCTCCACCTCATGCACGTCGCCCTTCTCGGAAAAGATGCCGGCGAAATCACGCAGGCCGTAGTTGTAGACCGACTGGTCCACCTGCGGGAATTCGCCGAGCCCCTCATCCTCACGGTGGCGCTGGGTGTTGAAGATCCAGCGAAGGTCGCGCAGGACACCGTCCTTGTAACGCGAGGAGCTGACGACGCGCTGGGTGCGGCTCTCGGCCTGCACCGTGGGCTGCTCATCCGTGAGACGGTCGAGGAGGCATGGTTGCAGGCGATCGATGGTGGCGAGTTCGGCCATGTCTCAGGGCTGGGTTGGAATCAGCTGGAGGGGGACCACTCGATGAGACGCACGTCGAGAAGGGGGAAATCGCGGTCGCCTGCGGTCAGCATACGCTGGCCCAGTCCGCGATAATGATCGGGGGACAGTTCCTCCCAGGTGGTGCGACGGGACTGCATCAGGTCGGCGGTCTTGGAGTATTCGGTGCCGACATAACGCGTGGGGATGAGCACGGCGGATTCGCCACCGGTGGCCCAGGTGGCCTGCGCGGGAATCCACACGAGGTGGCGCATGTCGGAGGGGGCGGCCACGGAGAGGCGAGAAAGACGATCGAAGGGGATCCAGTAATACTTGCCCTCCATGATGGCCTCGAGGACGGGCCCCAGGCGGGAATCGGCATCCGCGAGCCAGGGCAATTCCTCGCCATTGACCTTCACGGGATTGGCGGGTGCGGCCTCGAAGGCGTCGTTGCGCAGCTGGGCCTGTGCGGCGGGATCGGCGGGACGGAGGGCCTGGATGAGCTTGGCAATCCAAGGGGAAGGCTCACCCAGGACCAGGGGGGTGGTGCGGCCCGCGAAGACCTCGCGACGCAGGGTCTCGCCCATGAGTGCGGGGCCGAGGAGATTGATCCAACTCCTGTCGTCCGGGGAGAGCGATTCGACGACCTCGAGCTGTGCCTTTGCGCGGTCCCATTCACCGAGGACACAGAGCAGCTGGAGCAGTGAGACGCGCAGACGCAGGTCGGAGGCGTTGGCGCGGATCTTGTTTTGCAGCAGCTCGCGTGCGGCTGCCAGGTTACCCTGCTTGAAGGCTTGCGAGACCTCGTCGGTGGTGAATTGGGTACGGATCTCCATGGCGGGGGTGGGTAAGGGAGGAGTGCGGGGCGAAAGAGAGAGAAAGGCCCCACCCGGGCCGAAAAGGCCGGCCGGGTGGGGTCCCAACAGTGGCGCCGCGTGGGCGCACTGGCGCAAGCGGATCAGACCTTCTTGTTGGCCTTGACGTCGTAACCGAACACGATCGGGCTGGCCAGGGAGCCATCGGCCTTCTGCGGCGAGTACTCGTACTTGATCTCCGAGAAGTTGAACGAGATCTGCTCCTGGGGAAGCATTCCGGAGCCGTTGGCGCCGCTCGTCTGGAAGGAGGAGATCAGAAGGTCCTTGAAATAGATCTTCATGTATTCCTGGGGCTTGTCGCCGGCCTTGCGGCAGGTGAGCTGGGCCTTGGCGATGTGCTTGCCCGTGGCGCAATGCAGGAAAAGATTCGGTGAGGCCTTGTTGATGGTCATCACGAAGTGGAAGTCCTGCATGGACACCTTGCCGGCGCCGCCACCGGCGCCGCCGTGGCTGGCTGCACCGGATTGAGTTTCGCCCCAGCTCCAGGACTCGAGCTCAATCTCTTCCTTGTGCTTGTCGTCCATCGATTCACCGGGGATGCCTTCAATCTTGAGGAAATAGTCAGTTGACATAGGATAGGTAAGTTAAAGATAGCGTGACAAAAGGGCGGAGCGGAGCCCCGCCGTGGGAGGGTTATGTGGTTGGGTTTGGAACAGGTACCCGGACCGGCGCAAGCGCCGGCCCGAGACGCAGGAGGGATCAGGCGGACTTGGCCGACGGCAGTTTCGACACCAGACGGAGTGAAACCGTCAGGCCTTCGAGCTGGTAGTGCGGACGCAGGAAGAACCGCGAGGTGTAGTAACCGGGGTTGCCGGCGACCTCCTCGACGATCACTTCCGCCTCAGCCAAGGGCTTCTGTGCCTTGGTCTCGTCAGAGGCCGAGCTGTCGACGGTGAACTGACGAATCCAGTCATTCAGCCATTGCTGCATGGAAGCGCGGTCCCCGAAGGAACCGATCTTGTCGCGCACAATGCACTTCAGGTAATGGGCGAAGCGAGTCGTGGCGAAAAGGTAGGGCAGGCGTGCGGCGAGGTTGGCGTTGGCGGTCGCATCCGGATCATCGTACTCCTGGGGCTTCTGCAGGGACTGCGCGCCGACGAAGACACCGTAGTCGGTGTTCTTCCAGTGCGACAGGGGCATGAAGCCGCAGCGGGCGAGTTCGGCCTCGCGGCGGTCGGTGATGGCGATTTCGGTCGG
>JAHFTI010000343.1 GCA_023265535.1 Opitutaceae bacterium | reverse complement strand
AGCCCGTGGTGCTCTGGTCCTCGTTGAAGTACTCGCGGGCGACGCGCTGGACGTCCGCCGGGGTGACGGCGCGGTAGGCGGCGGCCTGCGTGACGTAGAGGGTCCAGTCGCCGGAGGCGATGGCCTCGTTGAGGGCGGAGGCGATGGCGAAGGAGCCGTCGCGGCCGTAGGAGAGGCTGGCGAGGGTCTTGGCCACGGCGGCATCGACCTCGGTCTGCGTCACTCCGTCGCGCTTGAGCGTCTCGACCTCCTGGAGGAGGGCCTTCTCGACCTGCTCATGGGTGGTGCCGGGGGTGAGCGAGGCGAAGAAGAGGCAGAGCCACGGGTCGCGGAAGGAGCCGTTGAAGGCGCTCACGCTGGTGGTGAGGCTCTTGTCGGTGAGGGTGCGGTAGAGGCGGCTGTTCTTGCCGTCGGAGAGGATCTGGGAGAGCACCTCGACCGCGGCGGAGTCCTTGTGCAGGGCGTTGGGGGTCTTGAAACCGATGGCGACGACGCCGAGCTCGCCGGCGCGCTTGACGGTGACACGGCGCGGGCCGCTCTGGGCGGGTTCCTCGGTGTAGACCTGGGGGATGGGCTTGGGGGCCCTGGGGATCCTCCCGTAGTGACGCAGGATGGAGCCGAGGGCCTCGGCGTCGCGGAAGTCGCCAATGACGGACACGGTGGCGTTGTCGGGCCAGTAGAAGGTGTCGTAGAAGGCGCGTAGTTGTTCGATGGATACCTTCTCGATGTCGCTGCGCCAGCCGATGGTGCTGTGGTGGTAGGGATGGGCGACGTAGGCGGCGGCGCCGATCTCCTTGATGAGCGCCTGGAAGGGGGAGTTCTCGCCGCGCTCGAACTCGTTGCGCACGACCGTCATCTCGGGACGGCGGTCCTCGTCGCGCAGGTAGAGGTTGCGCATGCGGTCGGCCTCCATGCCGACGACCATGTCGAGCTGGTCGCTGGCGAGGTTGGCGTAGTAGTTGGTGCGGTCGAGGTAGGTGGTGGCGTTGTAGAGGGCGCCGCTGCGCTCGAGGAGCTGGTCGACGTTGTTGCCCTTCTCGCGGTTGTAGTTGGGCGTGCCCTTGAACATGAGGTGCTCGAGGATGTGGGTGGCGCCGGTGGTGCCGGTGACCTCGTTGCGCGAGCCGACCCGGTAGGTGACCAGGAAGGTGAGCACGGGGGCGGAGTGGTCGGGCATGAGGAGGACCTGGAGCCCGTTGGACTCGAGGCGGTACTCGGTGATGCCGTCGAGCTGACGGACCACGGTGAATTCGGGCAGCGGGGAGGCGGGGAGCGTCTCGGCGCGCAGGGCGAGACAGGAGCCCAGGAGGGCCGCACAGGCCAACAGTCGTTTGAGCATGGGGTTGAGTAGATCCACGAGACGCACAAGGGCAAGTGTTTGCGGCCAATGACAAGAAATGCGCGGTGGGCTGCAGTGCGGCTGCGACGGGCCGCCCCGGAGGCCCCCCCCGGGCGAACGGCGGGTGGCGGCGCCCGGCAGGGAACCCGCCGGGAGGACCGGGACGAACGGACGGCAGGCCTGGCGTGAGCGGCGCCCCGCTTTTGTGCGTGCGGGGCGGGGCCGGGGCTGCTTGATCGGGGCATGCCCTTTCGCGAATCCAAGGAGACCCTGAAGCTGGCGCTGCCGATCATGCTCGGCTCGGCGAGCCAGATCCTGATGGGCGTGGTGGACTCGCTGATGATCGGGGCGGTGGGCACGGTGCCCCTCGCCGCGTCGGCGTTCGCGGGCGGCGTCTTCAGCTTCTTCTACGTGGTGGGCCTGGGCCTGCTCATGCCGATCTCGGTGCTGGTGGCGCGCACGCCTGCGGACAGCGGCGAGGGTCCGCACTGGCTGCGCCACGGCATGGCGATCACCGTGGGCGCCTCGCTGCTGGGCTGCCTGCTGATGCTGGGCCTGCTGCCCTTCCTGCCGCACTTCGACCAGCCGGCCGAGGTGCTGGAGGCGATGCACCCCTTCTACGGGCTCTTCGCGGTCTCGCTTGTGCCCGCGCTGCTCTACCACGGGCTCAAGCAGTACGCCGAGGCGCGGGGCGAGCCCTGGACGCCGATGCTGCTGACCATGGCGAGCGTGCTCCTCAATGTAGTGCTGAACTGGATACTCATCTTCGGCAACGTGGGCGCGCCGGCGCTCGGCCTCACGGGCGCGGGCCTGTCCACGCTGGTGGCGCGCTGCGCCGCGGTGCTCGCCCTCGTGGTGTTCCTGCGCAGGCGCTACGGGCTGGAGCCGAACTGGCCGCGCGGGCTGCGGGCCTGGTGCTCCCGCCTCGAGCCGGGGCGCCTGCGCGAGATGCTGAGGCTGGGCCTGCCCGCGGCGGGCCAGCTGCTCTTCGAGGTGTGCGCCTTCACGGCGGCGGCGGTGATGATGGGCTGGCTGGGCACCAAGGCCCTGGCCGCCCACCAGATCGCCCTGAGCTGCTGCACGCTCACCTTCATGTTCCCGCTCGGCCTGGCGATGGCCACGAGCATCCGCGTGTCGCGCGCCCACGGCGGGGGCGACGCCCACGCGCTGAGGCGCATCGGCCTTTCCTCGGCGGGCCTGGCGCTGTGCTTCATGCTGGTGCCCGCCCTCGCCTTCACCTTCCTCGGCGAGGAACTGGCCAGGCTCTTCGTCGACGACGCGGCCGTCACCACGCTGGCGGGGAGGCTGCTCATCGTGGCGGCGATCTTCCAGCTCTGCGACGGCACGCAGGTGGTCTGCTCGGGGGCGTTGCGGGGACTCAGCGACGTGAAGGTGCCGACCCTGATCACGGGCGTGGCCTACTGGCTGATCGCAGTGCCGACCAGCTACCTGCTCGGCGTGCATGGCGTCGGTGCGACCGGCGTGTGGTGGGGCCTCGCGGCGGGGCTGAGCTTTGCGGCGGTGGCACTCGCCTGGCGGCTCCTGCGCAGGACGGCCCACGAGTTCTGAGACAGGCTGCTCAGCCTGTGCCGAGGGCCTTGCGCAGGTGTGTCTGCAGGGTCTCCATGGAGAAGGGCTTGCCCAGGACGCCGGCGAGCTGCCCGCCATTGACGCGTGTGCGCAATTCGCGCGACTCGTGGCCGCTCATGAAGAGCACGGGGATGTCGGGGCGCACCTTCGCGAATTCCACGAGGGTGCTCTCGCCGTCCATGATCGGCATGCTGTAGTCGAGGAGGACCAGCTTGAGCGTGTCGGCGTGCTGGCGCAGGACACGCAGGCCCTCCATGCCGTCCTTGGCGACGAGCGGACTGAAGCCAAGGCTCTCGAGCATGGAGGCGGCCACCTCGCGCACGGTCTCCTCATCATCGACGACGAGGATCTGGCCGGACCCGCGCCATTTCTCGCTCGCGACGGGCAGGGGCGCACGTGTCGCACCGCTGGCGCGCTGCTGGACGAGGGGGAACAGAAACTGCAGGGCAAAGCCTCCACCCACGCTGGAATTCACGCGGATGGCGCCGCCATGGCCGCGCATGACCCCCGCCACCTCGGCGAGGCCGATTCCCTTGTGGCCGGCCTTGGTGGTGAAGAAGGGATCGAAGAGGCGCGAGTGCAGCGAAGGGTCCGCGCCCGGACCGTCGTCGGAGACCTCCAGGAGGATGTGCTGCCCCTTCTGCAGGTTGCCGAAGGGGGCGGGGCTGCTGAAGCCGGTGGGATCGAACTCGACCAGTCCGGTGAGGAAACGGATCGGGCCCGGATTGTCACCGTAGGCCTCGGCGGCGTTGTTGAGGACATGCCGCAGCAGCTTCTCCAGCTGGCCGCCATCCGCGACACAGGCCGGGAGGTTCTTGCCGGGCGTGAAGATGCAGAGCTCGGGGCGCCGGAGGGTCCGCACCAGGTCGGGAAAGAGGGCCTCGATGTGGGCGTTGAAATCGAGCTTCTGCGTGCCGGGATGGACCTTGCCGGCAAAGAGCTGCAGCGAGTGGCAGAGCTGGCTGCCGCGCTGGGTGGCCTGGTCGATCTGCAGGAAGAAATGGCGCGAGGGGGCGTCGAGCGGGAGGTCCTTGCGGGCCAGGAACGCATTGCCCATGATGGCCATCAGCACATTGTTGAAGCCGTGCACGGCGCCGCCCGCCAAGAGGCGCAGGGCCTCCTGCCGCTCGGCCTGGCTGAGGCCTGCCAGGGCGGCCTCGTCCGTCTTCACCTGCGTGTGGAAGATGTGCTCCATCCGTCGCATGAGGAAGCCGAAGGCACGCGGATGGCCGGTCTGGTCCTTCTGGAGGGAGACGCCGAGCGAGATGGGGATCGCATGGCCCGCATTGTCCACGAGCTCGGATTCACCCCACCAGGACCCCTGGGTGGCGACAAGCGGGAGCACGTCGCGCAGCAGCTGCTTGGCGGTGTTCTCGCTGAAATAGTCGGAGATGTGGCGGGGCTGGGCGCTGCCGCCGCCGCCCCCATCGCCGTGGAGCGTGACGAGGCTGCGGTTCGCGTAGAAGACATTGCCGTGGAGATCGGTGGCGGCCACGGGATCGGCGGCGGCATCGAGGATGTCCATGAAGCGCATCTGCGAATTCTCGGCATGCTTGCGCGTCGACAGGTCCATGCACAGGCCCACCATGCGCGTGCCACGGCCGGTGCTGTCCCGCCGCATGACGATGCCTCGGTCGAGCACCCAGCGGTAGAAGCCGGAGGCGCTGCGGATGCGGTACTCCACCTCGTAGCGGGGAAGCTCGCCACGCAGGTGCGCGTCGCGCGCGCCCTTCACGCGCGAGAGGTCGTCGGGATGTATCAGCGAAAACCATACATCCTCGCCGACCTGACTCGTGCCGGGGGGAAGGCTGCAGAGGTTGTGCCAGGCCCCCTCGAAGAGGATCGGTGAGCCCGCCTGCCAGTCCCAGACGCCGGCGCCGCCGTGCTCCATGAGCGTATCCATGCGGTCGCAGGAATCCTGGAGCATGCGGCGCTTGCGGCGATTCTCGTCGGCCCAGGCACCGAGGCCGATGCCGACGGCGCCGACGGCGAGCTCGAAGATGAGGATGGGCCGCATGCCGTCGATGTCGGGCAGCGTGAGCTCGCGATGGTAGCTCACACCGATGCAGAGCAGGAGTGCCGCGATGGCTCCCCCCGCGAGGCCCTGGCGCAGCGCAAGCCAGACCAGGAAAATGAGGCCGGGAGCCCAGCTGGTGGCATCCGTGAAGGCGACCAGCCACACGCTGAGGCCGAGGCCGATGGCCTGCAGGAGGACCTCCAGGCGGCCCGCAGGCTCGACAAAGACGCGGTTCTGGCCGCGCGGCCTGAAGGAGCCGCTGAAGTGCA
>JAHFTI010000342.1 GCA_023265535.1 Opitutaceae bacterium | reverse complement strand
GCCAGACCCGCAGCCCTACCGCATCAACGTCCTCGGCGAGTACAACATCGGCGGCGACGCCTGGGAGATCGACACCCTCCTGCGCAAGTGCGGCATCCACGTGACCGCCACGCTCTCGGGTGACATCAGCTACGACCAGGTGACGAAGTGCCACACCGCCGACCTGAACGTCGTCATGTGCCACCGCTCGATCAACTACATGGCCGAGATGATGGAGACGAAGTTCGGCATCCCGTGGTTCAAGGTGAACTTCATCGGCGCCGAGCAGACCGCGAAGTCCCTCCGCAAGATCGGAATGTTCTTCGGCGACAAGAAGCTCATCGACCGCATCGAGGAGGTCATCGCCCAGGAGATGGCCGCGCTCCGCCCCGTCATCGAGGACGTGACCAAGCGCACCAAGGGCAAGACCGCCGCCATCTTCGTGGGCGGCTCCCGCGCCCACCACTACCAGCATCTCTTCAAGGACATCGGCATGCTGACCGTGGCCGCCGGCTACGAGTTCGCCCACCGCGATGACTACGAGGGCCGCCAGGTCCTTCCAGGCATCAAGGTCGACGCCGACTCCCGCAACATCGAGGAGATCCACGTCGAGGCCGACCCCGCGCGCTACAAGCCCCGCAAGTCCCCCGAGCAGCTGGCCGAGCTCGCCTCAGGCGGCTTCAACTTCAAGGACTACGACGGCATGATGCGCGAGATGAAGAAGTCCACGCTCATCATCGACGACATCTCGCACCACGAGATCGAGAAGCTCATCGAGCTGTACAAGCCCGACATCATCGGCTCGGGTGTGAAGGACAAGTACGTCATCGAGAAATTCGGCGTGCCGTGCAAGCAGCTCCACTCCTACGACTACGGTGGTCCCTATGCCGCCTTCACCGGCGCGGCGAACTTCTATAGGGAGATCGACCGCATGCTCAGCACCAAGGTGTGGAAACTTCTCACACCCCCCTGGAAGGCCGCCTCGCCGCTGACGAGTGAAAGCACGGCCGCCAGCGAGTCCATCGACAAGCTCTCCCGCGCCGGCATCGGCGCCCTGGGCAAGGGCTTCAAGCTGGGCGAGAAACGCACCGCCTCGGTGGAGTAACCAAAAAACGGATACAAACGCAAAGGAACCACTTCCATGCTTAACGGAACCACAGCGGAACACGTGGAGCGCAAGGCGCTCCGCATCAATCCCGCCAAGACCTGCCAGCCGATCGGCGCCATGTACGCCGCCCTCGGAATCCACGCCTGCATGCCGCACAGCCACGGCTCGCAGGGGTGTTGCTCCTACCATCGCAGCCACCTCACGCGCCACTTCAAGGAGCCCGTGATGGCCACCACCAGCTCCTTCACCGAGGGCTCCTCGGTGTTCGGCGGCCTGGCCAACCTGACCATGGCCCTGCGCAACATCTTCACGATCTATGATCCGGAGATCGTCGCAGTCCACACCACCTGCCTCTCCGAGGTCATCGGTGACGACATCCCGACCATCGTGGGCAAGTCCCGCGAGGAGGGCGGGGTGCCCGCCGGCAAGTACGTCATCCACGCGAACACGCCCTCCTTCGTGGGCTCACACGTGTACGGCTACTCGAACATGATCGTCTCGATGGTGAGCTACCTCGCCGAGAAGACCGGCACCACCAAGAACCAGGTCAACATCATCCCGAGCTTCATCGAGCCAGCGGACATGCGTGAGATCAAGCGGATGGCGGCCCTCACCGGAGTGCCCACCGTGATGTTCCCCGACACGTCCAACGTGCTCGACGGCCCGCTCACCGGCAAGTACCAGATGTACCCGACGGGCGGTGCCACGGTGGCCCAGATCAAGTCCTCCGGTGACAGCATCGCGACGCTTGCCCTCGGCCACTTCGGCGCGCACAACGCGGCGATCAGCCTGGAGACCAAGTGCAACGTGCCCGCCTCGCTGATGGAATTGCCCATCGGCGTGGGCGCCACGGACCGCTTCATCAACACCCTGCGCACGCTCGGTGGTGGCGAGGTCTCCGCGGAGCTCGAGCTGGAGCGCGGCCGCCTCGTCGACCTGATGAGCGATCTGCACCAGTACTTCCACGGCAAGCGCGTGGCGGTCTCGGGCGATCCCGACATGGTCATCGCACTCACCCAGTTCCTGGTCGAGCTCGAGATGAAGCCCGTCTACGTGATCACCGGATCGCCGGGCAACACCTTCGAGAAGCGCATCCATGAGATCCTCGATCCGGTGGTGCCGGACGCGAAGATCAAGCAGTGCAGCGACCTCTTCGAGCTCCACCAGTGGATCAAGAAGGAGCCGGTGGACCTGCTGATCACCAACACCTATGGCAAGTCGATGGCGCGCGCGGACAACATTCCCTTCGTGCGCTTCGGCTTCCCGATCCTCGACCGAGCCGGCCACCGGTTCTACTCGACGATGGGTTATGCCGGTGCTGTCCGCTTGATCGACCAGATGCTCAATGCCATCCTCGATCACAAGGACCGCACCTGCGCCGAGGAGTGGTTCGAACTGGTCCAGTAAGCCACCCCACTCGGAAGTCCCCATGCCCACTGATTCCTCCCCCTCCCTGCCCGAAGGCCTCCGCATCGAGGCCGCGGGTCTCCAGCACGCCGAACTGCTCTGCACGCTCATCCGTGAGCTCGCCGAGTTCGAGCACCTCAGCGACGAATGCCAGGTCACCCCGGAGGCTCTTCGCGAGCACCTCCTGGGTGAAGGACGCAGCGCCGAGGCCGTGCTGGCCTGGGTGGGGGAGGAACCGGTGGGTTTTGCGGTGTACTACAAGACTTTCTCCACCTTTGTCGCGAAGCCGGGCCTCTACCTGGAGGACCTGTTTGTGCGCGAGGCACATCGCGGCCGCGGCATCGGCCGGGCCCTGCTCAAGGAGGTCGGGCGCATCGCCCACAGGGCAAACGCGGGACGCTACGAATGGACCGTGCTGAACTGGAACCAGAAGGCGCGCAGGCTTTACTCCTCGATCGGCGCGAAGGAGATGAGCGACTGGCTCATCCTGCGCATGGAGGCGGAGGACCTCGCGAGCTTTGCCTGTGATGGCAGCGGACACGGAGCGGGTGGCGGCGGTCATCGCTGCACCTGCGGAGGCAAGGGACAAGGACACTGCAAGCAATGAGGCGGTGATGCCCGGGCAGGACCCTTGCGGTCGAGTCCCGGTGCCCGCAGGTCGGTGACAGCCAGGCCAAGGGACGTGTGGAACCCATGCGTGGGCCACTGCCTGGCCATGCGCCCCGTTCATGCATGATGATGAGGGGCATCAAGTTGTAATAATTTCTTGGATACGTTGGCACGGCGAATGCAGGAAGAAATCCAGCAATGAAAATCGAGACCGGCAGTGAGATCAGGGTGCTGCCCTCGCGGGAGGGCGCCATAGCGGAGGCAGGCAAGGCGGGCGCCGCCGTCCATTGCGGCAAGACCAGCGTGGCGGGCTCGGTGAGCCAGCGCGCGTGTGTATTCTGCGGCTCGCGCGTGGTGCTCTATCCGATCGCGGATGCGCTGCATGTGGTGCACGGTCCGATCGGTTGTGCCGCCTACACCTGGGACATCCGCGGCGCCCAGTCGAGCGGGCCGCAGCTCTTCAGGAACAGCTTCTCCACGGACCTTCAGGAGATGGATGTCATCTATGGCGGTGAGAAAAAGCTGGCCCGTGCCCTGGACCAGCTGATCGAGAAGCACCAGCCCAAGGCCGCCTTTGTGTACACCACCTGCATCGTGGGCCTCATCGGCGATGATGTGGGGGCGGTGTGCAAGACCGCTGCGGCCAAGTGGGGCATCCCTGTCCTGCCGGTGGCCAGCGAGGGGTTCAAGGGCACCAAGAAAGACGGCTACAAGGCTGCCTGCGAGGCGGCTCTCAAGCTCGTGGGAACGGGCGACACGAGCGGGGTCTCGAAACACAGCATCAACCTGCTGGGTGATTTCAACATCGCCGGCGAGACCTGGATCGTCCGCGACTATTTTGAGCGCATGGGAATCCAGGTGGTGGCCACAATCACGGGTGACGGGCGTGTCGACGACCTGCGCCGCTGCCATGGGGCCTCGCTGAACCTGGTGCAGTGCGCAGGTTCGATGACCCATCTCTCCAGGCGCCTGAAGGAGGTCTATGGCACTCCCTTCAACAAGGTCTCCTTCTTCGGCATCGAGGACATGTCCGCCGCGCTCTATGAGACGGCGAAGTTCTTCGGAGATGAGACCATGCTGGCCAAGGCCCGGCTCATCGTGGCCGAGGAAGTGGCGCGCATCTATCCGCAGCTGCGCGCCTGGCGCCGCGACCTGGAAGGCAAGCGCGCCGCGATCTATGTGGGTGGCGCCTTCAAGGCCTTCTCGCTCGTGCGTGCGCTCCGTTCGATCGGCATGCGCACGGTCCTGGTGGGCACGCAGACGGGCGACAAGGACGACTACGAGACGCTGCGCGAGATGTGCGATCCCGGCACCATCGTGGTCGACGATTCGAACCCCCTTGAGCTGGCGAAGTTCTGCCTCGAGCAGGACGTGGACCTCTTCATCGGCGGAGTGAAGGAGCGCCCGATCGCCTACAAGCTGGGCATCGGTTTCTGCGACCACAACCACGAGCGCAAGGAGGCCCTCGCCGGTTTCGTGGGCATGCTCAATTTCGCACGCGAGGTGCATGCCAGCGTGATGAGCCCGGTCTGGAATTTTGTGCCGAGGCGCTCGCGCCGGTCACTGCATGCCGTTGGCGCCCCTGCACCTGCCAGGGGAGCCGTGGATGCAGGAAACGCGGGACAGCCCGCCACCCACTCCAGGAAAGGAGCCGCCTGACATGAGCGACACAGCACATTGCCACTGCAAGTCCGGGACCTGCGAAGGCGGGGACTCCCCCTCCTCGTCGTGTGACTGTTCTTCCACCCCTGGGAGTGCCACCGCCCATGAAGGCTGCGGCTGCCACTCCGAGCCTGAGGGGCTCCACGAGCACTTTCCGGAAGGCGCCCCGGGTGAGCCCTCGGGTGAGTTTCCCGCCGGTTCCACCAATCCGTGCAAGCTCTGCACTCCGCTGGGCGCCTGCCTGGCCTTCAAGGGCGTGGCCGGCTGCGTCCCGCTGCTCCACGGCTCGCAGGGCTGCGCCACCTACATCCGGCGGTATTGCATCAGCCACTACAGGGAGCCCATCGACGTGGCCTCCTCCAACTTTTCCGAGGACACCGCGGTGTTCGGCGGCCGCAAGAACCTGCACGTGGCCATCGACAACGTCACGCTGCAGTACCGTCCGGCCGTC
>JAHFTI010000341.1 GCA_023265535.1 Opitutaceae bacterium | reverse complement strand
AAGAACGCCGGCGCCGGCACCGCCTGAGCCGGGCAGGTCCCGGCTCGCCGCTCCCAGTGCCCGCGTTGCCGGGCGACGCGTCCCGGGCGACCCGCCTCAGGCGACGCGCCTGCCCAGCAGCCCCTGTATCCGGTCCACCAATACGCGCGGGCTGAAGGGCTTGGTCACGTAGTCGAGGGCTCCCAGCTCAAGGCCCAGGCTCTTGGAGTCGGGCGTGCCCCAGGCACTCACGATGACGATGGGAAGCGAGGCCGTCTCGGGGTTGCGGCGCAGGAGTTCGCAGATTCCGAAGCCGTCGATGTCGGGCAGCATGAGGTCGAGCAGCACCAGGTCGGGCTTCTCGTCGCGGATCATCTCCAGCGCCTGCCTCCCGTTGGCTGCCTGCACCACCTGATACCCGGCTTTGGCCAGGTGAAAGCGGATGAGCTCAAGCACATCGGGTTCATCGTCGACTGTCAGGATCTTGGCAGGCATGTCAGGGTTCGGGTACGCATAGCATGCTCGTGACAAGTGACATGCACATGGCCGTGGTGTTACAAGCCGGTGACAATGAATCCCGGTATCGAATTAGTCCGGCTTTGCGCACCATAAGTCCATGGATAATCTCGCTTAAGTGTCATTATTGGAGTTCTTGGGCTCGCAACGTGGTGCATCCGGCTGCACGCCTCAGATGGACAACCTCATTTCCCACACGCCATGACAACGAACTGGGCAGACACCCTTGCAGATTTCCTTCGCCGCCAGCCTGGCGTAAGTGCCGTTCGAATCGACACAGCCAATCGTAAGGTGGCAATCGCGACGCTGGGCGAGGTGGACCAGGCGGACTTCGCCGCACGTCTGGCGGAGGCCATTGCGGCAATTGAGAAGGACCTGCCCACGCCGAGCGCCAAGCCCAAGGGCTATGTGGTGCGCCAGTCCGGAGCGGTCACCGAGATCGCCGGCGAGTCCTGCGAGACCGCCCCGAAGTTCTACCGTTGGAAGGAATATTCCCTTCTCGAGGCAGCCCGTCATCCCGAAGATGTGGGCGAGGGTGGGGGACACCACCATGACGTGGAGGAAGGCGAGTGGAAGGAGCTCACCGTGCTCGCCTCCATTTGCGCTCTCTTCGGCCTTTCCGGTTTTGTCGTGGGCCACTTTGCGATCGGCCCCTCGTGGCTGTCGCAGGCCCTCTACCTGGTCGCCCTCATCGCCGGCGGCTATGATGCCGCGAAGGATTCCTGGGAGAACATCAAGGAGTTCAAGCTCGACATCCATTTCCTGATGCTAGCGGTCGCCGTCGGCGCCATGTGCATCGGCGCCTGGGGCGAGGCCGTCCTCCTGCTCTTCCTGTTCTCCGCCTCGGGCGCGATGGAAGCCTACGCCCTCGATCGCACCCACCGCGAGGTGAGTGCCCTCCTGAAGTCCGCCCCCAAGCGCGCCCTGCTTGTCACACCCGACGGCGGCGAGCGCGAGGTGCCCATCGAGGAGGTCGGCATCGGCGACCTCGTGCGCGCCAAGCCGGGTGACGCCTTTGCGGCCGACGGCACGGTGGTCAAGGGACGCAGTGCCAGCGACGAGTCCGCACTCACCGGCGAGGCTGTTCCGGTCGAGAAGGACGTCGGCGCCGAAATTTTCAGCGGCACGATCAACCTCTGGGGTGTGGTCGAGTACAAGGTGTCGCGCCTGCCCAGTGAGAGCACCCTGCAGAAGATCATCCGACTCATCCAGACCGCGCAGAAACTGCGCGCCCCGAGCGAGCGCTTCACGGATCGTTTTGGCGCGCGCTACAGCGTGCTCGTGCTCGGCCTGTGTGCGGTGATGTTCTTCGTCTGGTGGCTGGGCTTCGATCTTCCCGCCTTCGCCAACACCGAGACGGTGCGCTCGGCCTTCTACCGCTCGATGACCCTGCTCGTGGTCATGAGCCCCTGCGCGCTCGTGCTGTCCATTCCCTCGGCCATCCTTGCCGCCATTGCCTGGGGGGCCCGCCATGGTGTGCTTTTCCGGGGCGGTGCGGCCATCGAGAAACTCGCCGAGGTCAACGCGGTGGCGCTCGACAAGACCGGCACGCTCACCACCGGTGAGCTCAGCGTGGTCGGCTGCGAAAGTTTCCCTCCGGGGCGTGAGACGCAGGTCATGGAACTTGCCCACACGCTCGAGGCCAAGTCCCAGCATCCGCTTGCGCGCGCCATCGTGCGCCATGCGCGCAGCCACAAGATCCGCGCCCTGGAGATCGACGAATTCCAGTCGCTCACGGGCAAGGGCGTGCGCGGCAAGCTCAACGGTGGCACCATCCTGCTCGGACGCCGCGAACTGCTCGAGACCGGCCCGCTCGCCGACTGGGCGGCCCAGCTTCCCCCCGCCTCGCCTGAACTCAGCGAGGTGTGGATCCTCGGCAAGGACCTCGTCGGCCGCATTCTCCTCAAGGACCAGATCCGCGAGGAGTCCAAGGGCGTGCTCGCGGCGCTTCGCGGGCTCGGCGTGAAGACCATCATGCTCACGGGCGACCGTCGCCATGCCGCGGAGGCCGTCGCACAGGAATTGGGTCTCGACGAGGTGAAGGCGGGCCTTTCTCCAGAGGACAAGGTGGCGGCGATCCAGGAACTGCGCAGCAAGGGCTTCAAGGTTGCCATGGTCGGCGACGGCGTGAATGACGCCCCCTGCCTGGCTGCAGCCGATGTCAGCGTGGCCATGGGCGCACGCGGCTCGGACGCGGCCCTTGAGCAGGCCGAGGTCATCCTGATGCACGACCGCATCGAGAACTTCCTCGCCGCGCAGCGCCTCAGCCGCCGCGCCAAGTCCGTCATCCGCCAGAATCTCGCCATATCGCTCGGCGTGGTCATCATCATGGCGATCGCCTCCAGCTTCGGCATCGTGCCGCTGGCGATCGGTGTGGCGGCCCATGAGGGCTCCACCCTCGTGGTGTGCCTCAACTCGCTCAGGCTTCTCTTCGGCAAGAACAAGGCCTGAGCCTGCCTGGGCGCTCCCTTTCCTTCCTGCCTTGCCCCCGCGCCTCCGAACGTTTCAGCTGTCCGGCTATGGCGGAAAACGAAGAGTTCATGGAGTCGGCGGAGCAGCAGGATGTCCCGGAGCAGAAGGCCCCGAAGGTCCCGCTTGACCGTTCCCTGTGGGACCGTCCCTGGGCGCAGCTGAAGTTCTTCACCTTCCAGCCCGCCGTGTTTCCGCGCATGCTTGGCGAGGTGTCCAATGATGCCCGCAATGGCGATTGGGTCTCCGTGTACGACAAGGCCGGCAATCGCGTGGGCGAGGGCCTGTTCAATGGCCGTGCGAAGATTCCGCTGCGCGTGGTGGTGCATTCCACCTCCCCCGTGGGCGAGGGGTACTTTGAGATGGCGATCCGCCGTGCCATCGCGCTGCGGCGCGAGCTTGGAAAGCTGGACTCCTACACCGATGCCTACCGCCTGATCAATTCCGATGGCGACGGCATGAGCGGCCTGACGATCGACCGTTATGGCGACACGCTTTTCTGCGAGGTCTACAGCCTCGGCGTCTTCCAGCGCCTGCCGCAATGGCTGCCGCTGATCCACGAGCTCGCCGGCACGAAGCATTCGCACATCCATGTCGACCATGACCTCGGCAGTCTCGAGGGCATCAAGCCCTCGCTTGTGAAGGAGATCGTGGCCTCCGCGCCCGACAAGGTGCGCATCCGTGAGAACGGCGTGCGTTTCGAGGTCGATTTCGTGGCCGGCCACAAGACGGGTTTCTTCTGCGACCAGCGCGACAACCGCAAGCGCTTCGCCGAGATGGTCGAGGGCAAGCGTGTGCTCGACCTGTGCTGCTACACGGGCGGTTTCTCCATTTCCGCGGCGCATGCGGGCAAGGCGGCCGAGGTGACCGGTGTCGACCTCGACGAGAAGGCCATCGCCCAGGCGCGCCGCAACGCCAACCTCAACCAGGTTTCCCCGAACCGCCTCAAGTGGGTGCATGCCGACGCCTTCGCCTACGCGCGCCAGATGCAGAAGAACGGCGAGCAGTTCGACGTCGTCCTCTGCGATCCGCCGAAGTTCGTGATGACGCGCGAGCCCGAGGGTGCGGCCGAGGGGCGGCGCAAGTACGAGGACCTGAACCAGCTCGCCATCAGCCTGGTGAAGCCGGGTGGCCTCTTCATCACCTGCTCCTGCTCCGGCCTGGTCAGCCTCGAGGATTTCGAGGGCCATGTCATCAAGGCGGCCCACCGCCTGAACCGCCGCCTGCAGATCTTCGACCGCACGGGCCCCGGCATCGACCATCCCGTGTATTCAAATTGCCTCGACGGCCGCTACCTGAAGCTCATCTGGGCGCGGGTGACCTGAGGACGGATGCCGGAGGTCCGACGTAGGCCGCCTCCCGGTCGCGTCGTCTGCGCAGCTCGCTCGCATACTGAAGGCCGAGCGTGGCGGCGTTCTCGTGCATCCAGCCGGTGAGCCGTGTGGTGCCTGCCGGCGGGGCGTCCACGTGGAGGTAGTCCCCACTGAGCCCGAGCACCTCCTCCCAGGTGACGAAACGGTCCCGCTTCCACGCCCCGATGATACGCCCGCAGGCGTATCCGAACCAGGGATACACCGGGATGATGCGTGCCCTCCTTCCGAGTGCGGCGGCGACCGCCTCGGCCAGGCCGCGGTAGCTGAAGGTCTCGGGGCCGATGGCGTTGATGAGCCGGTTGCCCCGGGCCTGCGCCTCAGCCACTGCAAGCTCGGCGAGGTCGTCGACATGGATGGGCTGAAGGCGGTAGAGCCCGTCGCCGAAGACCGGAAAGATCGGGAAGTTCCGCAGCGTCCACGCGATGTTGTTGATGAGGATGTCCTCCCGGCCGAAGAGCACGGTGGGACGCAGGATGCTGTGGGGGATGCCCGTCGCGGCGAGGGCCTCCTCCAGCTCCGCCTTCCCCTCGAAGTATTCGAGCCCGCAGTCCTTGCGCGGATTGGTGATGCTCACGTGCACGATGCGCCGCACGCCGGCCTTCCGGGCAGCCGCGAAAAGGATCTTGGTGTTGGCCACGGCCTCCGCGTGGCTGAAATGACGGTCGTTGAAACGCACCCAATAGGTGTTGTGGAGCACGTCCACGCCTTGCAGCGCCGCCGCGAGGCGGTCGGGTTCGCCGAAGCCCAGCGGGAATGCGCGCACACGGCCCTGCAGCTCTGCATCGCGTGCGGGCGAGTTGGTGAGGGTGATGACTTCCTCCCCGGCAAGGAGGAGGCGCTGGGCAATGTATCTGCCCGAGTACCCAAACGCACCGGTGATGGCAT
>JAHFTI010000340.1 GCA_023265535.1 Opitutaceae bacterium | reverse complement strand
CTACCTTTCGAACGACGCCGAGGCGCGCCGCGTGGGCACCCCACAGTACCGCCAACGCATCGCCGAGGCCATTGCCTCCGGTGTGAGCGACTACGCCGAGGCCCTCGAGGCCGCCCGACGCGCCCGCCATTGAACCGGGGCCTTCCCATGGTCGCCCGCCTCCTCCGTTGCCTGCTGCTGCTGCCCCTGGCCCTGGCCGTGCTGGGCGCCACCGCCCTTCGCGACACGCGCCAGCCTGAGTTCCGCAGGGTCGTCGTCCTGGCCAATTCCAATGACCCAGGCTCGCTCGAACTCGCACGCCACTATTGCACCTGCCGGGGCATCCCTTCCGCCAACATCATCGCCCTTCCGATGCCGCTGACCGAGACGGTCTCCTGGCCTGAGTTTGTGCAGCAGGTCTGGGAGCCCCTCGCTGCCGCCCTGGCCCGCGACGGGTGGATCGACTGGATCGAGTTTGAGGGACGCGACATCGCCGGGCGCCGCCTGCGCCTCACGCACCATCACGCCCTTTCGTACCTGGTGCTGTGCCGCGGCGTGCCCCTGCGCATCGCCCATGACGATTCCCTCCGGGACCAGGTCGTGGACCAGGTGCTGGCGCGCAAATCTGAGCTTCAATCCAATCGCGCCTCAGTGGATTCCGAGCTCGCCCTGCTGCCCCAGCTCAGGCCCCCGCTGCTGGCCTACGTCTCCAATCCGCTCTTTGCCAACCAGGCCCCCAGCCAGGCCGACCTTGACGCGGTCCTGCGTGTTTCGCGCCTCGACGGTCCCACGCTCACCGATGCGATGCAGTTGGTCGATCGGGCCATCGAGGCCGAGACACGAGGCCTGATAGGCAAGGCCTACGTCGACACGGGAGGCATCTATCCCGAGGGCGACCGCTGGTTCGAGCAGGCGGCCCGCCTGCTCCAGGATGCCGCCTTCGAAGTGCTCGTCGACAAGAGTCCCAGCACCTTTCCGGCTGAGACCGTGTTGGAGCGCCCCATCCTCTACCTGGGTTGGTACGCGGGAGACCTGAACGGACCCTTTGCCCAGCCGCAGTTCCGTTTCCCCGCCGGAGCCATTGCCTACCACCTCCACAGTTTCTCGGCGCAGACCCTGCGCTCGCCCACCCAGGGGTGGGCGGGGCCCTTGGTCGCGCGCGGGGCCACGGTCACCTTCGGCAATGTTTACGAGCCCTATCTCGCCCTGACCCATCGCCCCGACCTGCTCATGCGCGCCTTGCTGAGGGGCTGGCCCGTGGGGGCGGCCGGCGCCTGTGCCACCCCGGGCTTGGGCTGGCAGGCGACCCTGATTGGGGATCCCTTGTACCGCCCCTTTGCGGTGCCCTTGGCTGAGCAAGCCCGCCGCCTTGCCTTCTATGACGAGGAGGAGCGTCGCCTCGTGCAGGAGCGACTCAAGCTCCAGGAGAAGGCCCACTGATTGGTTTTCCTGGCGGGAGGAGTGGGTCTTGTGGCGCTTACCCTCCCGCGCCGGTGGGGATTCCGTCCCTGGGCCTGTGTCGCTCACCGGGGGCTTATTGGCGACATGGGTTTGCGTGTGCAGGGCCCTGCGGTTTTGCAATTTTATTGCCGACAGGTTTTAGCGATAGCCGGAGAGCGCAGATCAGGGGACGGCGTGCCGTTGGGATGCATCAAGTTCATGACATGAGGGTTCATGTATCAAGTTAGCTGGACTAATGATGCCTCCTGCCCCGAAAAGGGCGGGAGTTCTGGGTTGCTCTGCCCCGTGGCAGGGCTACGTTCGCCCCTTTTAGTGCATGCAGTCGCACGGTCCCAAGCGCGTATATACCCCGCAATCCCTCGAATTCTGGTTTGATAAACTGGCAGTCGAATGGGAGGCATCCTTCAGCGTGAGCCAGCTTGAGGAAGGCCGTCGCCTTTACCGCGATGGAGAGGTTCGTGAGCTGGAAATCACCCATCATGATGCGATTGTGCATCGTCGTATCGACAAGCACGACCAGTACGCCGTGATCGAGTGGAACGAGTCGGGCATGAGTGTCCGTTCGTCCTCGACCGACCTGGAGGTCGCCCACGCCTTGGCCGTCGCCGGTCTTCACGAGATCGAGGAATTGGTGGCCGACGAGATCTCCCCGCTTCCCGAAACCCTTTCGGCGGTGGAGAACGGCAGCAAGGCCGTGAGTGTCGCCGAGAAGGTCCCCCACAATGGTGTGGTCTCGGAAGCACAGAAGCCGGTCACGCAGACCGCGCGCGTTTTCGCCGGTCGCCCCTCCCCGAGCACGGGTACCTTTGTAGCCCGCACCTCCCAGACCAGCGCCGGCACCACCGGCATCGGTGCTCGCAAGGGAGACACCGTCACAAGCACGGTTCCGCAGCCCCAGCGCACGCTGCGCCTGGTCTTCAAGACCAAGACCAGCGGCCTGACCTTCACGGCCAACTGGGTCGAGGCGGATGGCAAGACCCTGCACCCGGCCCTCGGCAAGGCGGCGCACGCGAGCTCCGCCAACCACGTCGGCTCCTCGGAGCGCAGCAAGCTCATCGGCCTGGCCGCCTATGCCCGCAAGGCGCACTTCGGCTACGACCAGGAGACCGGCGTCTACACGATGCAGTCCCTCGTGGAGATCCCCAATTTCCTCAAGACCGTCCTGCCCGCCTGGCGCAAACTTTTCGCCCTCGAGCTCGACGACAAGGCCGAGAACCTGCTCAAGGGCACCCGCACGGTCGAGATCGAGGCGGTGGCCGAACGCCATTCGGGTCGCGCCCGCGGCGGCGACACCGCCACCAGCCTGAACCTGCGCTGGATCTTCCGCGCCGGCGAACGCCTGCTCAGCGACGCCGAGGTGACCGCCCTCACCAAGCAGGGTGGGGCGCCGACCATCATCCCGAGCATCGGCATCGTGACCCTGCCGGCGGACCGCCTCGAGGCCTACCGTTCCTGGCAGCAGAACGTGACCGAGACCCAGGGCGAGGGGCCGCTCTCGCCCTACCTGATTTTCTCCCTTTTCAACCAGGCCCGCCTGAAGCTCACGCTCTCCCCCGAGATCGAGGCCTGGCGCCGCCGCGTGCTGTCGGCGCCCGCCGAGGCTCCGACGCTGCCGGAGCTGCTGCGTCCCTACCAGCGCCGCGGCGTCGAGTGGATGCACCACATGTGCGAGGTGGGGTGCCACGGCCTGCTGGCCGACGAGATGGGCCTGGGCAAGACGCTGCAGGTGCTTTCGCTGCTGGCCACGCGGCCGATCGCGGACCGTCCCGGCATCATCGTCTGCCCGGCGAGCGTCGTTCCGGTCTGGCGCGAGGAAATCGCCAAGTTCTTCCCGCACATCGAGGTGGATGTGCTCAAGGGCACGCATGACTTCGTGCATTGCAAGGGCAACAAGCTCTGGCTGTCCAGCTACACGCAGCTGCGCAAGCACCGCGACATCCTGCCGCAGGTGGAGTTCGGCTATGCGGTGCTCGACGAGGGGCAGTTCATCAAGAACCCCGACGCCAAGACCACCCAGACCTGCTTCGCGCTGAAGGCCCGCCACCGCATCGTGCTCACCGGCACGCCGCTGGAGAACCGCCAGCTCGACCTCTGGTCGATCTTCCGTTTCCTGCTGCCCGGCCTGCTCGGGTCGCGCAATGGCTTCGAGAGCGCGCTGAACAACGACCGCAACGGCACGCTCGACCGCCTGCGCGCCCAGCTCGCCCCCTTCATCCTGCGCCGCACCAAGACCGAGGTGGCCCAGGAGCTCCCGCCCAAGTTGGAGATGGACCTCATCTGCCCGCTCACCGACCTGCAGCGCGCCGAATACGCCCGCATTTGCAGCGAAGGCCTCGAACGGCTCGGCGACGACGTGGGTGCCGCCATGCGCGAGAAGAGCTTCGGCTTCTTGGCCCTGCTCACGCGCCTGCGCCAGACCTGCTGCGACCCCGACATGCTGCCCTGGCAGAAGGCTCCGCTCACCGACTCGGGCAAGATCACCGTCCTCGTGGACAAGCTCGCCGAGATCATCGGCGGCGGCCACAAGGTCGTCATCTTCTCGCAGTTCGTGATGCTGCTCGACCGCGTGCGCGAGGCGCTCAACCAGAATTTCCCCGGGCTGCCGCGCTACGAGCTCACGGGCATGACCCTCGACCGCCAGAAGCCCGTGCAGTCCTTCCAGGCCGCGCAGGGCGCCGCGATCATGCTGGTGTCGCTCAAGGCCGCCGGCACGGGCATCACGCTGCATGCGGCGGACTACGTCTTCCTGCTCGACCCTTGGTGGAACCCCGCCGTGGAGGCGCAGGCCGTGGACCGCGTGCACCGTATCGGCCAGACGAATACGGTGTTCGTCTACCGCATGGTGACGGCGGGCACGATCGAGGAGCGCATCCAGGCGCTGAAGGCCTCCAAGAAGGACCTGTTCGACCGCGTGGTCGGCGGCCTCGGCGGCGACTTCGACCTGAGCCAGCACTTCACCTCGCTGCGCAGCCTCGTGACCCTGACCGCCCACGCCGAGCAGGAGCAGGCGGTCTGAGGCGCCTCATTTTCCGCGGGCGAGCAGCCTTTGCAGCACCTCGCGCTTCACCGCGAAGGCCGTGCCATGGCGCAGGCCCTTGGGGTAGCGGAGGGCCGCGGTCTCGTCCTTCCAGGAGGCGAAGTCGGTGCTCGTGAGCAGCACGTAGTGCTTGTCCCGATACGCGTCCGCGTAGAGGAACCACTTCGCGCCGATTTTCACGATGGTCGGCCCCTCGAGCCAGGCGGGGATCATGCCGCGCGTGAAGCTGGGGGCCGAGGTGCCGAAGGGCGCCCGCAGGTCGCGCGCCCAGGCGATGCGCAGGTCCTTGCGGGGCTCGGGAGAGATGCGCTCGTCCTTCACCACCATCGCCACGCGGTCACCCACGGGCACGAGGGTGGCGTCGATGACCGAGTAGCCGTCGTCGTAGAAGAGGCTGGTGGGGCTGAAGTTCCTGAAATCGCGGGTGCGCGTGGCGTAGAGGCGGTGGTTGAGGATCTTCTTGTCCCCGCCCTCGCCGACCTTCGGATCGGTGTCCGCAAAACGTCCCGTGATCGTGCTCGACCAGATGATGAGCCATTCGCCGCTCGCCGTGTCGTAGCTCAGCTCGGGGGCCCAGGTGTTCTGGACCTTGGGTTCGTGCGCCATGGCGGGAACGTAGCTTTGCTCGGACCAGTGGAGGAGGTCCTCCGAGCTGGCATAGCCGAAGCCTCCCTTGCTCCAGCTCGTGGTCCACACCATGTGGAAGCGGCCGTCGGGGCCCTGCTGGATGCAGGGGTCGCGCATGATCTT
>JAHFTI010000339.1 GCA_023265535.1 Opitutaceae bacterium | reverse complement strand
GGCGGCGGGAACGGGAAGCCAGCCGCTGAAACGCAGCATGCCGTACACGCCGAGCTTGATGGCGACGCCCGACATGATGGCGGAGGCGTGGCTGGGGGCGTTGGCGTGGGCAGAGGGCAGCCAGAGGTGGAGCGGGAAGAGGCCGGCCTTGATGCCGAAACCGAGGAGGGCGAGCCAGAAGAGCGGGGCGAGGGCGGCCTGGTCGCGCAGGGGGCCGAGGTCCCAGGAGCCGGTGTGGACGGAGAGCAGGGTGAAGAAGGCGAAGAGGGCGAGGGTGCCGGCGTGCGAGGCGGCGAGGTAGAGCCAGCCTGCGCTGCGCACGGCTTTGCGGCGCTTGTCGAGGGTGAGGATGAAGTAGTTGCTCAGGGCGAAGAGCTCCCAGGCGATGAGGAAGTGCAGGCCGTTGCTGGCCGTGAGCACGAGGCCCATCATGAGGACCAGGGCCGACCACCAGAGGCGGCTGCGCGGGGCGGTGGCGGGGTTTTCCCTGTCGGGCCAATAGTCGCGCGAGTAGGCGGCGCCGGCGGCGGCGATCACGCAGAGCAGGGCGACAAAGAAGGCGGCCAGTTCATCGAGGCGCAGGTGCGGGGGCTGACCGCCGACAGTGAAGTCGCCGCGCCATTCCCAAGGCTGTCCGGTGAGCAGCACTCCGAGGGCGGCGGCGAGGCCGGTGGTGGAGGCGAGCAGGTTGAGCGCGAGCCAGAGACGCGGGCGCAGGTAGGCCGACAGCAGGCCGAGCGTGAGGGCGCCGAGGCTGAGCAGCAGGAGCAGGCCGACCGTCATGAGGCGGTGTTCTTCGTTTCGATGCCACCGTTGCCGGCTGCATTGTTGGCGGCCACGGCGGCGAAGAGGGCTTCATCGCTGGCGGTGGGGACGAGGTCGGCGCGCGCCTCGCGCCGGCAGAGCAGGCGGCTGATGCGGCCGAGAAGGTCGAGGTGGGCGCGGGGTGAGGGGGCGATGAAGAAGATGAGGCGATGGATGGCCTGGCCGTCGGGGGGCGGTTCGCCGCCGAGGTCTAGCGGATCTTTCAGGAAGATGAGTGCGAGGGCGCCGCTGTCGCGGCCGAGCGAGATGCGCACGCTGGGGTGGGGGAGCGCGAAGCCGGAGCCGACGGGGGCCCAGACGATGCCGCCGGGGGCGCGCAGGCGTTGGGCGAGCATCGTGCGCACGGCGGGGGTGGCGGAGGGGAGCTTGGCGACGATCTGGTCGAAGACCTTGCCCAGGTCGGCGCCGGGGACGTCGCGCCAGATGCCGCCGATGCGGAGCAGCGCGGAGAGTTGGCAACCGGTGTGGAAGGCGGGAGTTTCCTGGGCGAGGAAGCCGGCCTTGGCGGCGAGGCCGCGCGAGGCGGCCCATTGGGCGACCTGTGCGCGATCGAAGAGCATGCGTCCGCGGTCGAGCGTATGGGGGAGGCCCTCGCGTTGGGCCCAGCCGTCAATCACGCTTTCTGAAACGCCAAAGGATTCAGCCAGCTCTATGACGTTGATGTACATGGTGGGGTGGGGGGAACTGTAGCGAGGGCGCGGCGCTTCGCCACACTGGAATTTTGGGGTTTGATCGGGGGGGCGGGTGGCGACGGGCCTCAGGGCAGTGTCGGTCCGGCTGCGGGTGAAGGGGCGGTGAGCATGAGGGCGGCGAAGAAGGCGAGGCCGACGACGAGGTAGAAGATGTAGGAGTGCAGGTGTCCGTGCTGCAGACGTCGTGTCCAGGTGGATACACGCATCACGCCCTCGGCGACGGGAAGGACCACGTGGTCGAGCACGGTCTCGGGTGTGTGGCTGCGGTGCAGGGCGTGTGACGGGAGAACGACGAGGGGCGGCTGGCTGTGGACCGTGGGGCGCAGGATGAAGGCGAACCACTCGGTGAGGATGCCGGCGAAGGAGCCCGCGGTGTATTGCATGCGTGGCGTGGGGGCCGCGTAGCCGCAGTCCCAGGTGGGGGCGCGGCGCGGCAGGCCCTGGCGGTGGATGAAGCGCCACAGGCCCCAGGCCGCGGCGAGGGCGAACAGGCAGAGACCGACGTGGACCCAGCCGAGGGAGAGGAGGGGGACGGGCGCGGCTTGCTGCGCGAGAGCGGGAGTCCAGGCGGGGTTCCAGGTGCCGAGTACGCGGGCGAGCAGGGGCCAGCAAAGTGCGGGGGCCAGGCCGATGGCGGCACAGGCCAGGCCGAGCAGCAGCATGGAGGTGAGCATGGGCCGCGGCGACTCGTGGGCGTGTTCGGCGGCTGGGCTGCGCGGGGCGCCCAGAAAGACCACGCCGCAGACCTTGGCGAAGCAGGCGAGGGCGAGGGCGCCGGTGATGGCGAGGAAGAGGATGGAGGGGATGCCGACCCAGGAGACGGGGCTGTGGCCGAGGGTGGCGTCGAAGAGGCCGAGGTAGAGCAGCCATTCGCTCACGAAGCCGTTGAGGGGCGGCAGTCCGATGATGGCGGCGGCGCCGAGCGCGAAGAGCACCGTGGTGATGGGCATGCGGCGCCAGAGACCGCCGAGGCGGCTCATCTCGCGCGTGCCGGTCGCATGCAGCACGGAGCCCGCGCCGAGGAAGAGCAGGGCCTTGAAGAGGCCGTGATTCCAGACGTGCAGGAGTGCGCCTGCGAGGCCGAGCAGGCCCCAGGCCTCCTGGTGTTGCGCGCGGGCGAGAAGGGCGAAGCCGACGCCGAGGAGGATGATGCCGATGTTCTCGACGCTGTGGTAGGCGAGCAGGCGCTTGAGGTCGTGTTGCCCGAGGGCAAAGGCGACGCCCAGCACGGCGCTGGCGAGGCCCAGGCCGATGATGAGCAGCGGGGCCGAGTCGGGCACGGGAAGCCATCCGCTGAAGCGCAGCAGACCGTAGATGCCGAGCTTGATTGAGACGCCGGACATCAGGGCGGAGACGTGGCTGGGGGCGTTGGCGTGGGCCGAGGGCAGCCAGATGTGGAGCGGGAACATGCCCGCCTTGAGGCCAAAGCCGAAGAGGGCGAGCCAGAAGAGCGGGGCGAGTTCGGCGTGCGTGCGCAGCTGCGGGCCGAGGGCCCAGCCGCCCGTGTGCGTGGCGAGCAGGGTGAAGTAGGCGAAGAGGGCGAGGGCTGCGACGTGCGAGGCGCCCAGGTAGAGCCAGCCTGCGTGGCGCACGGCGGCGCGCTGGCGGTCGAGGCTGATCAGGAAGTAGGCGAAGAGCGTGAAGGCCTCCCAGGCGATGAGAAAGTGCAGGCCGTTGTCGCAGGCGAGGACCCAGGCGATGCAGGCCACCATGCCCGACCAGCAGAGGCGACCGATGCGCGAGGAAAACGGATGGGCGGCGGCGGTCCAGTAGGAGGCGCCGTAGAGGCCGCCGAGGCCGCCGATCACGCAGAGCAGCGCGAGGAACCAGGCGCTGAGCGGGTCGGCATGGAAGCTGAGGTTTTCTCCACCGAGCGACCAGCCCGTCGTGAAGGTCCAGGCCAGGTCGGCGGGGGCAGTTCCATTGCCCAATAGAATTACAAGGGCTGCGGTGAGGCCGGTGGCGGTGCCAAGGAGCAGCGAGCCCAGCCAGAGCCGCGGTGCCCACCATGCCACGAGGAGGCTCACCAGGAGTCCTCCACTCATGAGGCAGAGTGGGATCGCGGGGTTCATGGGCTAAGACTTGGGGGGACCGTCCTCCATGTTGGTGTCCAAAGTCTTGAGAACCTTCTGCGCCCGGTCAAGCGCCTCGGTCAGCTCCCTGCGCGCGTTGTTCACGATGAGACGTTCGTTCATGAGGGTCTCGTGCGGGTTGGGCGTCTCCTTTTCGGGGGGCAGTTTCAGGATCTCGCGGGCGCGGGCCAGGGCGGCGGTGATGTCGGCGCAGACGTTCTCGGGGCCGATGCGATCGATGAAGCCCGAGTTGATCATGACGGCGAGCGGCTGCGTGTGGGGCGCGCTCAGGATGAGGTGCTTGCCCTTCGAGTGAAGCTTGATGCGCAGGTCCTCGAGGGCCTGCAGGCCGGTGGCGTCCATGGCGAGCACCTTGCGCACGCGCAGGATGAGGATCTCGGGTTCGCGCTTGGCGCGCTTGAGCTCGTCGTCGAGCTTGTCGACCACACCGAAGAAGAAGGCGCCGAAGACGCGGAAGATGAGGACGCCGTCGGGGACCTTCTTTCCGATGAGGGAATGCTGCGAGCCCTCGGTCTCGGTGCTCTCGTCGACGCTGGTGATCTGCGAGGTCTCGGCGATGCGCTTGACCATGAGCAGGCAGGCGAGGATGACGCCGACCTCGACGGCGAGGGTGAGGTTGGTGAGGACGGTGAGCAGGAAGGTGGCGAGGAAGACGAGGGCGTCGGCGAGCGGCCACTTGGTGAGGCGGAGGAACTGTTTCCAGCTGACCATGCGGTAGGCGGCGACGATCAGGATGGAGCTCAGGACGGCGAGGGGGATGTGGGAGACCAGGGGCGCGGCGACGAGGAGCAGGAGGAGCAGCAGGGCGCAATGGACGAGCGCGGAGACGGGGGTGCGTGCGCCGGAGCGGGTGTTGACGACGGAGCGGGCGACGGCGCCGGTGACGGGGATGCAGCCGAAGAGGGGGGCGACCATGTTGGCGATGCCCTGGCCGATGAGTTCCTGGTTGGAGTCGTGGCGGTCGTCGATGATGCCGTCGGTCACGGTGGCGCTGAGGAGGGCCTGCATGGCGATGAGCATGGCGATCGTGAAGGCGGGCTGCATGAGCGCGCCGAAGGTGCCGAGGTCGACGGAGGGGAGGGTGAGTGAGGGCAGGCCGCCGGAGAAGGCGCCGAACTCGCTGCCGATGGTGGCGAGGCCGAGACGGTCGTGGAGGCCGAGCAGGTGGCAGGCGAGGGTGCCGAGCAGGAGACCGGCCATGGGGCCGGGGATGTGCTTGGAGAGGCGCGCAGGCCACCAGGCGATGACGAGGATGAAGGCGATGGCGAAGCCGACGGAGGCCCAGTGTATCTGCGAGGCGTGGGTGGCGAAGGTCTCGAGCTTGCCCACGAGGGAGGCGGGCATGGTGACGCCGGAGAGGCCGAAGAAGTACTTGATCTGGGTGGAGAGGATGAGGACGGCGATGCCCTTGGTGAAGGCGCGCGAGACCGGGTAGGGGATGAAGCGGATGATGGCACCGAGGCGCGCGAAGCCGAGCAGCAGGAGCATGGCGCCGGCGAGCATCGTGCAGAGCATCAGGCCGCTGGTGCCGTGCGTGGAGAGCACGCTGTAGATTATGATGACGAAGGCTCCAGTGGGGCCGCCGATCTGGACGCGCGAGCCGCCGAAGAGGGCGATCAGGGC
>JAHFTI010000338.1 GCA_023265535.1 Opitutaceae bacterium | reverse complement strand
CCAAGGCCTCCGACAATTCCCCTGTCTGGAGTCCCGACGGCCGCCGCATCGCCTTCATCTCGAAGCGCGGCGACGATGCCGTGTCCTCGCTCTACGTGATCCCTGTCGATGGCGGCGAGGCCGAAAAGCTGCTCGAGCTTCCCTTCGGTGTTTCCACGCCGAAATGGCTCCCCGACGGCAAGGCCCTCATCGTGGCCACCAAGGTGATTCCGGCGCTCGCGGGCAAGCTCTCCAAGGAGGACCTGGCTGCGATGAAGGCCGAGCAGAAGCGCCGCAAGGAGTCCAAGATCAGCGCACGAGTCACCGAGGATCGCGCCTTCCGCTACTGGGATTCCTGGCTCACCGACAAGCTTGCCCAGCGTCTCGTGCGCGTGGATGCCGGCACGGGGGAGATCGTCGACCTGATGCCCGCCCAGGACCGCCTTTTCGGTTTCTCCGGCGATGCCGACTACGATGTGTCGCCCGACGGCAGCGTGGTCGCACTCACACTGAACTCCACCCCTCCTCCCTATCGTGAGTCGCCCAACGAGGACATCGTCCTCGTGCCCACGGACGGTTCCGGAAAGCTCGTGAACCTGACTGCCAGCAACCCTGCCGGCGACAGCGGCGCGACCTTCTCGCCCGATGGCAAGTCCATCATCTACAGCCGCCACGCGATCACCTATCATTGCGGCGAATTTGCCAAGCTGTGGGTGCATGATCTCGTCAGCGGCCGCCAGTCTCCGCTCAGCGACAAGCTCGACTATTCCCTGGGTGGCGTGGAGTTCTCCCTGGATGGTCGCACCCTGTGGCTGACTGCGGAGGAGCGCGGCCGGGTGCCGCTCTTCAAGCTGCGTCCCGATGGCACGGGCTTTGAGGCGGTGTACCGCGAGGGCAGCTCGGGCTCCCTTCGTGTCACGGGCAATGCGGCTGTCTTCCTGAACAACACCTCGACGCGCCCCGACGAGCTGTTCCACCTGGATCTCACCACGGGACAGGTCAGGCAGCTCACCCACTTCAATGACGCGGTGCTCGAGCGCATCGCCTTTGGCAAGACCGAGGACTACAGCTTCGCCGGCGCCGGTGGCGACACGGTCTCGGGCTTGCTCTACTATCCTCCCGGCTTCGACTCCACCAAGTCCTACCCGCTGCTGCAGCTGATGCATGGCGGTCCGCACACGATGGTCGCCGATTCGTGGAGCTACCGCTGGAATGCGCAGGTCTTCGCCGCCGCCGGCTATGTCGTCACCTGGGTGAACCGCCATGGTTCCACCGGCTTTGGCCAGGCCTTTGCGCAGAGCATCAATGGCCAGTGGGGACTGAAACCCACGGAGGACATCCTCAAGTCGACCGAGCTGCTCCTGGCCAAGCTGCCCAACCTTGATGGCAAGCGCGTGGCGGCTGCGGGTGGCAGTTACGGCGGCTACATGGCTGCCTGGCTGGCTGGGCACACCGATCGTTTCGCCTGCCTCATCAACCATGCCGGCGTGAACGATTTCGTCACCCAGTATGGGGCCGACACCACCAACTACGGGTTCACGCAGGTGCTGGGCGGCACGCCCTGGGGGGACGTCGAAGGCATGCAGCGCAACAACCCGATGTCCTATGCGCGCAATTTCAAGACCCCCATGCTGATCATCCACGGCGAGCTGGACTACCGTGTCCCGTATGTGAACGGCACCGCACTGTATGGCGTGTACCAGTCCATGGGGCTGCCCTCGCGACTGGTGGTGTTCCCCGATGAGAACCATTGGATTCTCAGCCCCCAGAATTCGCTGCGCTGGAATTACGAGGTGCAGACCTGGTTGGCCAAGTACATCGGCGGCTCGCCCACGCTCACCGAGCCGCGTTTTGACGAGAAGGCGGAGTGAGGCTTTTACGGCCTGCTGCGCATAGATGCGTAGCAGGTTCTTTGTTGTTTTGTTTCCCAGGATCAGTGGTATTCACAAGCCGTTGATAGCCATGCTGGCCTTGGCTGTCCTGCCCCATGCTCGTGAAGGTCCGCTCCCTCATCCATAGTGCAAGGATACTCGCCAGGTACGCGTCTGACGAAGGCGGCGCATCCGCGCTTCCCCATGGCGTGAAGGCACCGTTCCGGTTGCCCGGGGGGGGCAGACGTCCAAGTCAGGTCTCGCCTGGGGGGGCGAGCCGGTGGGCAGTCATGCTTGCTGCAGTCGTGTTGGGGTGGCTCCTTCAGCTTTCCTCTCTCCAGGCCGGCGAATCCGTTCGTGCGCTCGTCTATTCCTGCAACCCGATGTATCCGCCCTACCATTGGTCGGAGGACAACCAGGTCTTCGAGGGGGCCAGTGTGGAACTCATGCGGCTGGTTCTTCCTGCTGGAGTCGAGGCAAAGCCGGTGGTGTATCCCTGGAAGCGCAGCCTGATGCTGGCGGCAGAGGGCAAAATCGACCTGCTCCTGAGCTTGCGCATCACTCCCGAGCGTTCGGAGACGCTGCTCTTCACGCGGCACCGAGCCTTTCCCAATCCCATCGTGGTCTTCGTGCGCAAGGCAGCCGCATTCAAGTTCTCCTCGCGTGAGGACCTGAAGGGCCTCCGGGGGGGCATTTCGCTTGGGGACACCTTTGGCGGCGGCTTCGATGAGTACTGGCGCGCGGAGCTGGATGTGGAGCAGGCGCCCACGATGCTGGAGAACTTTCGCAAGCTGCAGGCGGGGCGCATCGACTATTTTGTCTCGGGCTACTACCTGGGGTTGGCGCATATCTCGCGGCACCACCTTGAGGAGGAGATTGTCGCCCTTGAGCCGCCCCTTTCCAACCATGGGATCCACTTCGCCTTCAGCAAGGCATCGCCCGCCTGCCGGCTCATGGAGGGGGTGGACCGCCGCTTGGAGGAGCTGGACCGCGAGGGGGTGCCCGAGCGCCTCCTTCAAAAACATTTGCAGCGCTTTCGGACTGTTCCTCTGCGGCGGGAACCGCGCTGAGCTCGCGATAATTTCCTCAGATGATTCCCCGATCCAGTTCCGTCTCCCGGCATGTCATCCTCACGTTGGTGGCCATCACCGCGCTCGTGTTTGCAGGCATGGGGACCTTCCTTTTCCTGAACGAAAGGCAGCATACCCTGGCCGAAGTGAGGGCAGTGGCTGCGGTCAGCTGCGACCAGCTGGCGAGCGGCCTGGCCCTGTCGGTTTGGAACCTGGATGAGGCGCAGGCCCGCAAGAACATGGAAAGCGTGATGGGCAACCGGACGATTGTGGCGATTGAGCTTGAGGCCAAGGGCATGGCCCCCCTGAGGCTGGAGCGGGATGCCAATTGGAACCCCTGCTGGGCTCCCACGGTTTACGGACTTTCGGGTGATTTCGTGGAGCAACGCAGGATCGAGTTTTCCAACCAGGAGATCGGCCTCCTCAGGCTCTCGGCCACGCCGTCTTTCGCCCTCGAATTCCTTCATGCGCAGCTAGGGACCATCATCGTGGTCTTTGTGCTGTTCGAACTCGGACTCGCGCTCGCGCTGTCCCTCCTGATCTGGAGGAGTGTCCTTATTCCCCTGCGCGTGCTCGAGCGCTATGCCGTGGGGGTGGCGGAGGATTCGGCCCAGGGGGGGGCGCTGCAGGCCCGTGGTTTTCGCGGAGAGCTGGAGAGGCTTCGCGCCTCGATCGAGAAGATGGTGGCGCTCCTGCGCGAGCGTATTGGCCAGGTGAACCGCGAGGCGGCGCTGCGTCGCGAAAGCGAGGAGCGCATGAGGGCCCTCTACGATTCGGTAAGCGACGGCATCATGATCATCAGCCCTGAGACGGGGCGGTTGCTGGATGTCAACACACGCAGCTGCGAAATGTACGGCGGGACCCGTGAGGAGCTGCTCGCGTCCACGATCGGGCAGCTAAGTTCCGGCGAGGACCCGTACACGCACGAGAACTACGAGAGGCGTATCCAAGGCTTGGAGACGGATGTGGCGCAGCTTTTCGAGTGGCGCTGCAGGCGCCGCGACGGCAGCCTGTACTGGGGCGAGCTCAACGCCCGTCGCACACGGATCGGAACACAGGAGATGGTGCTGCTCGTGCTCCGCGACATCTCCGGCCGCAAGCGCCAGGAGGAGGAACGCCGCATGCTGGAGGCTCAGCTGAGCCAGTCCCAGAAGCTCGAGTCGATTGGCATCCTCGCTGGTGGCATTGCCCATGACTTCAACAACATCCTCAGCGCAATCGTGGGCTATTGCGAGCTGGCCAGGGAGGAGGCCGCCCTGCAGCCCGCCCTCGCGGATTACTTGAGCGAGATCCGGACCGCCGCACTCCGTGCCCGTGACCTGGTGCGCCAGATCCTCACCTTCAGCAGGCGTACCCGGCATCAGATGGAGCCGGTGCTCATGCCGATGCTCGTGCGCGAGGTGCTCAAGCTCCTGCGCGCCACCTTCCCGGCGGAGGTTGAGATCGTCGACCGCATCGTGGAGCCCCTGCCGTTGGTGCTGGCCGACCCTTCGCAGCTACACCAGGTCCTCATGAACCTCTGTGCCAATGCCGAGCATGCCATGCGCGGCAAGCGTGGCACTCTTACGGTGTCGCTCGATGCCGTGAGGCTGGAGTCCGCCGACCTGCTCCAAAACCCGGGCCTCCATGCCGGGGAGTATCTCGTGCTCGGAGTGGGGGACACGGGGCACGGCATGGATGAGGAGACCCTGAAGCACATCTTTGATCCCTTCTTCACGACCAAACGCGCGGGAGAGGGAACGGGCCTGGGCATGGCTGTGGTTCACGGCATCATCAAGGCACACAATGGCGCCATCATGATCGACAGCCGGCCAGGCGAGGGGACTGTCTTTCATGTCTTCCTTCCCGCCCTGTCGGGGGAGGGCGTCGCGTGTCAGACAATTCCCGACACCCGGCCGCAGGGCGCCGGGCAGCGTGTCCTCTTCGTGGACAATGAGGTCATCCTCTGCCGTATCGCTGAGAAACTCCTCCTCAAGCTAGGGTATGAGGCCACGGTGCTGTCGGACCCGCTGCAGGTGCTGGCCCTTCCGGCAGCGAAGCTTGCCTCCCTCGACCTCGTCGTGACTGACCTGGCCATGCCGGGTATGGGCGGCCTGGAATTGGCCGCCGAGCTCCACCGGCGCCATCCAGGATTGCCCATCATGGTTATGACCGGGTTCATCAGTCCCGAGCGCATGCAGGAGGCCAGGGACCTGGGAGTGGTGGAGTTGCTCATGAAGCCGCTCGACACCGAAACGCTCTCGAGGGCGATAGCCCGCCATTTGCCGAGGCGCTGAGCTGCCTCCGCCCCCTTTTCCCTCATGCGCTAACGTGTGAGAAGTTGC
>JAHFTI010000337.1 GCA_023265535.1 Opitutaceae bacterium | reverse complement strand
CCTCCCTTCTCAATGGCAAACCCGCGTCCATACTCCAGGGCGAGGCGCTGTTCCAGCTCGGGCAACTCCTCGCGCGGGACAACCTGGACGTAGCCGACACCCACCAGGCCCAGGGGGGCATGCACGCTGGAACCGCGGTAAAAACGGGCCCAATCCCGCGGCTGCAGGCCATGGGTGCCCACAAAGGCGCGACCGTGCTCCACGATCGAGGCGAGCTCGAGGAAACGGGCGTTCAGGGCCACGGGGAAACGCTCACTCAGGTGGGTGAAACGCATTTTTTCACGCGCCACGGCCTCGCGATGGAGAAGCCACCAACCCAGGACACTGCAGACAAGACCCAGGCCGAGAACGAACAGGGGCACCAGCATGGTGGTGTGCCGCGCTGGACGCTGGCTGGGCAAGGGGTTGACCATGGGCCGAACTAAGGGGGCCCACCCCCTCCATGGCAATTATTTACAGTGCCCGCTCTCACCGACGCAGGGGAAACAGCCGCCAAATCGAAGCCTGGCGGCGCGTGCGCAGGTGCGCTGAAGGCTTCATAGCGGGGAGAAGCACGGCTAAACTGAGAGCGATTGCAGCGGTGCGCCGTTGTATTTTGCCGTGGGAATAACACGCTGTGCAACGCCGAGCTTACTACCCATGAAACACCTCCCGAACAAAGGTCTCAGCCCCATCGGCGGCCCACTCATGCCGCAGGGGAAACAACTCCTCAACAACTCGCTGCTCAACAAGGGCACCGCGTTCCCCGACGAGGAAAGGGATGCCCTGGGCCTTCGGGGCCTGCTGCCGCCCAAGGTCTTCACGCTTGAGGAACAGTGCACCCGCGTGCTGCGCAATTTCCGCCGCTTCAAGGAGCCGCTCGAGAAGTACATCTATCTCTCGAACCTCCAGAACCGCAACGAGACGCTCTTCTATCGCATCATCCAGGACAACGCCGAGGAGATGATCCCGATCATCTACACCCCGACCGTCGGTCAGGCCTGCCTCGAATACGGTGTCATCTACTCCAGCCCGCGCGGCGTTTTCCTCTCGATCAAGGACAAGGGCAGGATCGCCGAAATCCTCCGCCACTGGCCCATGCTCGATGTGCGCATGATCGTCGTCACCGACGGCGAGCGCATCCTCGGCCTCGGCGACCTCGGCGCCCACGGCATGGGCATCCCCGTGGGCAAGCTCGCCCTCTACACCGCCTGCGCCGGCCTGCACCCCTACTACACGCTGCCCATCACCATCGATGTGGGCACGGACAACGAATCCCTGCACGCCGACCCCTTCTACATCGGTCTCAAGCAGAAACGCGTCCGCGGCCGCGAATACGACGAATTCATCGAGGAGTTCGTGCAGGCCGTCCAGGAAGTGTACCCGCGCGCCATGCTCCAGTGGGAGGACTTCGGCAATGCCAATGCCTTCCACCTGCTCCAGCGCTACCGCAGGAAAATCTGCAGCTTCAACGATGACATCCAGGGAACGGCCGCCGTGGCCCTTGCCGGCCTGATCGCCTCGCTGCGCGAGACCGGTGGCACGCTCAAGGAACAGAAGATCCTCTTCCTCGGCGCAGGCGAGGCGGGCACCGGCATCGCCGACCTCTTCACCGCCGCCGCCATGGACGAGGGCCTCACCGAGCAGGAAGCCCGCTCCCGCTGCTGGTTCGTCGACTCCCAGGGCCTCGTGGTCAAGGGCCGCCCCGGCAAGCTCGCCGAGCACAAGGTTCCCTACGCCCACGACTTCAAGCAGATCTCCTCACTGCTTCAGGCAGTCGAGGAACTGCGCCCCACCGCCCTCATCGGCGTGTCCGGCCAGGCCCGCGCCTTCACCCAGGAGATTGTCACCAAGATGGCGGCGATCAACGAACGCCCCGTCATCTTCGCGCTCTCCAACCCGACCTCCAAGGCCGAGTGCACCGCAGAGGAGGCCTACACCTGGACCGACGGCCGCGCCGTGTTCGCCAGCGGCAGCCCCTTCCCGGCGGTCACCCTCAATGGGCGCACCTACCTGCCCGGCCAGGGCAACAACGTGTACATCTTCCCGGGCGTGGGCCTGGGCGCGCTGGTGAGCGAATCCAGCGAGGTCACGGACGGCATGTTCCTGACCGCCGCCCGCACCCTCGCCTCCCTCGTAGGGACCGAGGACTTGGCTGTCGGACGCATCTATCCGGCGCTCAACAAGATTCGCGAGGTGTCGATCCGCATCGCCGTGGCGGTGGCCGAGGAGGCCTACCACGACCGTCTTGCCCAGCGCACGCAGCCCTCCGACATCGAGAAGGACATACGTGCACGTGTCTTCGAACCCGTCTATCACGACTACATCTGAGCCCCTTCCCGGCCCGCCCCCTGAAGGCGGGCCCGGGACACAGCCCCGCGTCGCCCCCGTGGCACGCGGGGCTTTTTTGTCTTCGCGCTTCACGCCGCCCCCGCGGGCTGCCTATGCTGCGCCCCATGTCCAAGACCCTTTGCGTGTACTGTGCCTCCAGCGACCGCCTCGACCCCAAATACTACGCCCTCGCGGAAACACTCGGCAGCCTCATCGCCGCGGGCGGCCATTCCCTGGTGTATGGGGGTGGCAAGGTGGGCATGATGGGCGCGGTGGCGCGCGCGGTGAAGGCGGGGGGCGGGCGCGTAATCGGCGTCATCCCCGAGTTCATGATCGCCAAGGAGCTGGAGTTCACGGGTGCCGACGAACTCATCCGCGTCCATACCATGCGCGAACGCAAACGCCTCATGGAGGAACGCGCCGATGCCTTCATCACCCTGCCGGGTGGCTGGGGCACGCTGGAGGAGATTCTCGAGATCATCACGCTCCGGCAACTCGACGTGGTCCGCAAACCCTGCGTCTTTGTCAACCAGGACGGCTTCTACGACGAACTCTTCCGTTTCTTCGGCAAGATGGTGGACCAGCGGTTCAACCGCCCCAGCAACCTCGGGCTCTTCTCCATCGCCTCGGATGCAGGCGAGGCACTGACCCACGCCCTCAGCCAGCACCCCCCGCATGCCGAATCCAAGTGGTTCGAGACACGCTGAGAACATCTCATCAATCAAATCACTGGACTGCAATGTTTTGTGCAATGCTTCTCGCACAGGGCCTCCTGTTCGCAGGACGGGGCCGCACACCTGCGGCATAAAAATGCGCAGCTATTGTTCCCGGCCCCAAGTGCTTGCCAAAGGCTGCGCATTTCTACGCACCAGAAGGCTTGTCGCATAGTAGTTGCACCACCATCAAGGACGCACGAAAAGCTTTCCGCCCCGTCGGCCCCTAGACCAAGCCAAGCCCACACCGCCCAAGCCCAATCCGGAACCGGATCCCGCCCAGGTCCGCGACCGTGCCAAGTAACCCCGAAAAAGCCCCGCGCCCCAGTGGCTGCGGGGCTTTTTTGCGCCCCCTTTCCCGCCCCGAGCCGAAACGATGTTGTCATCCCACTGCGGCCGGGCATGCCGGAGACATGCACCGCAGCACCGCCCTCGCACTGCTCCGCCGCCACCTCGCCCGCCCCCTGGACGCCCATGAGGCGGACATGGCCAGGAAGATCATCGCCTTCACCGAAGCACACGAGGACTGCTTCCTGCGTTCCTGCCTCGAGGGCCACCTCACCGGTTCCGCCTGGATCACGGACCCCGGCGGCACGCGCACCCTGCTCACCCACCACCGCAAGCTCGACAAGTGGCTGCAGCTCGGCGGACACGCCGACGGGGAGACCGTCCCGCTCGAGGTCGCCCTCAAGGAGGCCCGGGAAGAGAGCGGGCTCACGCGTATCCAGGTGAAGGATACGGAGCTCTTCGACGTCGACAGCCACTGGATCCCGGAGCGCAAGGGCGTGCCCGCACACTGGCACCACGACCTGCGCTTCTGGATCATCGCCGATCCCGCCGAGCCCCTGGTCATCAGCGACGAGTCCCACGACCTGGCCTGGGTGGCGGTCTCCGAGGTGGCCTCGCTCAACCCGGAGGAGTCGATGCTTCGCATGGTGCGCAAGACCCAGGCAGCCCTGGCCTGAGCCGCACCGGGGCCAAGGGCCGGAGCCCGCGCGGGCTGCCTCAGTGCGCTGCGCCGGGTCCCGTCGCCGCGGCCGCCCCGCGCTGCCCGGCGCGATACACCAGCGCAGCCGCACCCGCGATCAGCGCAAAGCACAGCACGGCGGGGCGCACGCCCCAGAGGCTGGCAAGGCTGCCGGCCACCAGGCTGCCCAGGGGGTAGAGACCCTGCCCCATCACAAAGAGCCCCATCACGCGACCGCGCATGGAGTCCGCCACACGCGCCTGCAGGAGGGTGTTGCACCCCGCCATGCAAAGGACCACGCCCATGCCGTTGGCGACCAGGAAGACAAGCGCCACCCAGAGGTTCGGGGCCAGGGCATAGCCCGCCAGCGCCAGGCCGGTCAGCAGGGCACCCTGCCAGACCCAGCGATCCAAGCCGCTGGTGTTGCGACGGCCGCCCAGCATCAGGGCGCTGCACAAGGCGCCCGCCCCCATGGCCGAGAGCATCCAACCAAGGCTGCGCGGGTCCCCGCCCGCCACCTCATGCGCATAAACAGGCGCCAGAATCGTGGAGGCGAAGCCGCTGAAGGCGATCACGGGGACAAGCACCAGGGGGGCCAGCAATTCCCGGTGCCCGCGAACGTGCAGGAGCCCCTCGCGCATCTCCCCCCAGGCCCCCTTGCCGGGTCCCTTGCGCGGCGCGGCAGGCACGCGCAGAAGCGCCAAGCCGACGATCGCCGCCACAAAGCTCAGTGTATCCAGGCCGAAACACCAGGCCGGTCCCGCAAAATAGATCAGGGCCCCCGCCACGCTGGGCCCCAGGAGCCGCGCGACATTGAACAGGCTGGAGTTGAGCGCGATGGCATTGGGCAGGTCCTCCTTCCTGTCGACGAGGGCGACAATGAACGACTGCCGCGTGGGGAACTCGAGGGCGTTCACGAGCCCGCGAATGCCGGCCATGCCCAGAAGGAGCACAAAGGTCGCCTGCCCGGTCGCCACCAGGACCGCCATCGCCGCAGAAAGCAGCAGGCAGACCACCTGAAGCCCGATGAGCAGGCGCCTGCGGTCCAGACGGTCCCCGAGCACGCCACCCAGGGGGCCCAGCACCAGGATCGGAATCTGGTTGGCGAAGGTGAGGAACCCAACGGCGAAGGCATTGTGCGTCAACTCATAGGCAAGCCAGGCCGAGGCGGTGTTCGTCATCCAGTTGCCCACCAGCGAGACCCCCTGACCGGCAAAAAAGATCCGGTAGTTGCGGGAGTTGAGGGCTCGAAGGAGAGGAGGATAGTTCACTGCTGAAG
>JAHFTI010000336.1 GCA_023265535.1 Opitutaceae bacterium | reverse complement strand
GGAAAACCAGCGGATGGGACGCTTGAGTGAGGAGGCCTTCTCGCCCACCAGGCGGCACACCGTGGGTGTCATCTCGGGGCGCAGCGCGACTTCGCGGCCACCCTTGTCGGTGAAGTTGAAGAGCTGCGTCTCGATCTCGTCTCCCGACTTCTTCTTGTAGAGCTCGAGGGGCTCGAGCACGGGCGCATCATATTCCTGGAAGCCGAAGGTGCAGGCATTCTGGCGCCACACGCGGAAGATATGATTCCGCAGCGAGAGGGCCTCAGGATAGAACTCACGAAAACCGGGCAGGGTCTGGAACGTTGCCATGATGGAGTGCAGATCCTTGGCGGTGCCGCGCGCAGGGTGCCACCCAAAATTCCTGGGACAGGGCAAAAAAAAGGACCGGGCCTTTCGGTCCGGTCCTTGAAAGAGAGTCTCGCTCTACAGGAATCAGAGCTTGTTGAGCTCGATCTTGCCAAGCTGTTGCTTGAGGATCTTGCCAGCCTTGAACTTGACGACGGCACGCTCAGGGATGACCACTTCGGCTTCGGGCTTGTTGGGATTGCGCCCGATGCGCGACTTGCGGCGTTGAACTTCGAGCACGCCGAAGTTACGCAGTTCCACATTGCGACCATCAGCCAGAGCTTTCTGGATGATGTCGAGGGTCAGCTGAACCGTCTCCACAATCTGCTTTTGTGGGAAGTTCGTTTTCTTGTAGATATCGAGGACGATCTCGCGTTTGGTAAGGTTTGTAGACATTGTTGATTTCCTTTTACTGAAGCTTTCGGAAACGCCATAAGTTACGACTGCGTTACAGATTAGGTCAACACCTCACTTCATTATTTTTCGGGGTAGTTTTACGTAAGTCCTTGATGGACGATTCTGTACTTGCAGAAAATCACCTACGGGATTGTCCGTAGTCGCATGCCAGACCCCCAAGCGGTTAACTCGATGTTCTCCCGAATCGCCCGTCGTTACGACCTGGCGAACCGCCTTCTCAGCGGTGGAGTTGACATTTGGTGGCGCAAACGGCTCGTGAGTTCCGTCAGAAAAGCCGCTCCTGTCTCGGTGCTGGATCTGGCCACCGGAAGCGGCGATGTGGCCTTCGCCCTCGCCAAGGCCCTGCCCGAGGGCACCTCCATCGTGGGCATGGATTTCTGCCAGCCGATGCTCGACGAGGCGGTCATCAAGCAGAAGGGCTTCGCCAGCGAAAAACTTTCGCGCATCGAGTTCCGGCAAGGCGATGGCATGGCCCTCCCCCTGCCCGATTCACAGTTTGACGCCGTCACCATTTCCTTCGGCTTGCGCAACATGGCGGACCGCGTGAAGAGCCTCAGCGAGATGCATCGCGTTCTCAAGCCGGGTGGCCGTGTGGTGGTGCTGGAGTTCTCCCAGCCCTATGCCTGGTTCAAGCCGCTCTATCTTTTTTATCTGCGGCACATTCTTCCGCTGTTCGCTGGACTCATCACCGGTGATCGCAAGGCCTACGTTTACCTGAACGAAAGCATCGAGCTCTTCCCGGGGCGCGAGGCCTTGGGGGCGGAGATCCTCAAGGCGGGATTCTCCTCGTACGAGGCGCGCGCCATGAGCCTCGGCATCGTGGCGCTGCACATCGGACAAAAATAGGGGGCGAGGCGTTTGTAGCCTTGCTTCGTTTGCGGCATGCAGCAATTTTGATGCCGTGATCGCACTAAAAACGCTTTCCAACGAAATTTCCTACGATCTCACGCGCAAAATCGCGGAGGGCGGCATGGGTGTCGTGTACGAGGGCGTGCAGCACGGCGCGGGCAATTTCAAGAAACGCGTGGCGATCAAGCTGATCCGCGAGGAATACTCTTCGATCGAGGCCTTCCAGCGCAATTTCATCGGCGAGGCCCGCCTCGTCGCCGACCTCATTCACACCAACATTGTCCAGACCTACCATCTCGGGCAGCTGGGCGGCCAGTACTTCATGGTCATGGAGTACGTGCAGGGCGTGAACCTGGAGCAGTTCCTGGAGCATCACCTCGCCCAGGGGCGCCTGGTGCCCGTGGACATCGCCGCCTTCATCATATCGCGTATCGCCCGGGGCCTCTCCTACGCCCACTCCAAGTGTGACTTTGAGGGGCGCCCCCTTGGCCTCGTCCACAGGGACATCAATCCCAAGAACATCATGATCGGCTACGAGGGCGACGTGAAGCTGACCGACTTCGGCATAGCGAAGGCCCTCGACCTCATGTACAACGAGGAGGGCAAGGTCATTGCGGGCAAGGACGAGTATCTCTCCCCCGAGCAGGCCAGCTATGCTGTCACCGACGCCCGCGCCGATCTTTTCCCCCTGGGCATCGTCCTCTCAGAGCTGCTCCTCGGCCGCAACATCTTCAAGGGCGAGGATGGCGCCGGTTCCCGGCGCCGCGTGCAAACCCTGCCCATCCCGGACTTCAGGACCCTGCGCCAGGACGTGGACGAGAAGCTCGATGCCATCCTGCAAAAGGCCCTGAGGCGCGATCGGGACCGCCGCTACCAGAATGCGTTCGGGCTCCTGACCGACCTCGAACTTTACCTTTACAGCGACAGGTATGGCCCCACCAACGAGAAACTGGGCGTTTACCTTCGCGAACTCATGGGAAACGGGGCCCTCACTCCCCCGCTGGGCAGGCGCTAAGCAGGCCGCCACCGACGACATAGCTCCCACCACATCATGGCCGGAACAGGTTTCAGTCAGCAGCTCCACCAGAAACAGACCCAGAACATGGTCCTGGCGCCCCAGTTGCGCCAGTCCCTCAAGATTCTGCAGGTCGCCGCGTTGGATCTTCGCACAGTCATCCAGGAGGAGTTGCAGGGCAACCCCACCCTTGAGGAGCTCCCCATGGAGGGCGTCAGCCTCGAGCAGGAGCGCGAGGATGCCGACAGCCGATCCGAGCGAGACGGTGACTCCGTCAATGGCGACAGCGAGGGCGAGCGCCGAGAGGAAATGGATTTCTCCAAGGAGTTCGAGATCCTCGGCAAGATCGACGACGACTGGCGCGACTACATGTCGCAGGCGGGCGGAGCCCAGACCCATACCAGCGAGGATGCTGAGAGGCGCCAGCACTTCTTCGATTCGCTGGTGAGCGAGATTTCCCTGCAGGAACATCTCATGCGACAGGCGGAGCTCAGCGACTTGGACAAGGATTCCATGGTCGCCATGCAGCACCTGGTCGGCTGCCTCGATGATCGCGGTTTTCTCACCCAGACCCTGCCGGACATTTCGCTGCAGTCGGGGGTCTCCCTCGATGCAGTGCAGGAGGCGGTGCGCGTCCTCAAGACCTTCGATCCGCATGGCATCGGCTCGCAGAATCTCGGCGAATGCCTGCTGGCCCAGTTGGCTGCGAAGGGGCGCGCCGAGTCCCTGGCCTCCCGCATCATCAAGCATCACATTGAGCTGCTGACCCGCCGCCGCATCCCGGAGATCGCCCGCAAGCTGGGTGTTCCGATGGATGAAATCCAGGTGGCGATCGAGGAGATTGGAACGCTCGATCCCGCGCCCGGACGCAAGTATGCGGCAGACACCAACCGCGTGGTTGTGCCCGATGTCAGCGTCGACAAGGACGAGGACTCCTGGATCGTCACCCTCAACAGTGATTACATCCCCAGGTTGCGCATCTCCAATACCTATCGCGAGATGATCGCCCGCGGCACCCTCAGCAAGCAGGAGCGCGACTACCTGCGCGAGCGCATGCGTTCCGGCAAGTTCCTGATCAGCTCCATTGAGCAGCGCCAGCAGACCATCGAGCGCATCTCCCGCGAGATTGTCCGCGTGCAGGAGGACTTCTTTGAGCACGGAGTCTCCCACCTGAAGCCCCTCACGATGACCCAGATCGCCGACGCGGTCGGGGTGCATGAGACGACGGTGAGTCGCGCCATCGCCAACAAGTACATGCAGACCCCGCACGGGGTCTTCGAGATCAAGTTCTTCTTCACCCCGGGTTACCAGGCCGACAGCGGCGCGTCCGTTTCCAACAAGAGTGTGAAGGAAATGATCGCCGATCTTGTCGCCTTGGAGGACCGCTCGTCCCCGCTGAGCGACCAGGAGATCGTCAGCAAGCTTCAGGAGAAGGGGCTCAAGGTGGCCCGTCGCACGGTGGCGAAGTACCGCGAGGAGCTGGGCATCATGCCCAGCAACCTGCGCCGCGACTACAAATAGGAAGGGCAACCCCGTGAGTGGGATTGCCCTTCAGCGGCAGGAGTGGCCGCCCCCAGTGGGATCGTGTTATTCCGCTCCGGGCAGCGGAAGGCGCAGGTGAGCCAGTGCAGCCCCCAGAAGCAGCCTGCGCTGCTCCAGTGAGAGCCCCGGTTGGAGTGCCGCCTGACGGTAGGCGCTGTAGCGGTCGGACACTTCCTTCACGCGGGACTGCGCCAGTTGGTTCTCCAGGAGTTGCGAGGCCTGGAGGCCAGGAGCCATGCCCGGATTCGAACGGAGGATTGCCTCGATTTCCGACTGCAGCACCGCCTGCTCCTGGCGCAGTGCTTGGTGGCGTACCTGATTGGACTCGTTGAACACGCGCAGGCGTTCGCGCAACTCATCGCGTTGGGCCTCGGGCATACGCGTGGCCACGCCCAGGGTCAGCATCGGGGGCTCGTCGGGGTCGGGCGCTTCGCCGCCTGACACGGTCTGCACGCGCACCTGCCCGGGACTCGCGCTGCGATTGAAGAGCTGGAACTGCTGTTCAAATTCCTGGGCCAACGCAGAGCGTTTCGCCCCCAGGGCATCGATGCGTGCCACCAGGTGAGAGGGCAAGGGACTTGCCCCGGGATTCAGGTCCAAGGCATCCGGGAAGCGTGAGATCTCGATGCGGACGAGTTCGGCCATGCGTTCGAGGCTGTCGTAGGAGGGCTGCTGGTCGCGGGCGAACTGCTCGAGTGCGGCCTTGCGCCTGGGCTCGCTTTGGGAATCGAGCGCATGCAGGCGGTCGATCAGGTTCTGCTTCAGCGAAGCCTTTTGGTCGGTGTAGGCCTGCAGCAGGCGCACGATGTGCGTGGGAGTTGCGGGGCCCACGGGAATCTGAACCATTCCAGGGGAGAAATAGAGGTACTGGTCCTGAGCCTCCACGTTCTCCACGCCGCCGCGTGCCAGGAAGGCCTGAACCTGGAGTTCGGCCGAGGCTTCGCGGAGCAGGTCGCGCTGAATGCGGGAAAGCCCGTCCTGGTAGAAAGCCGCTGCACGAAGAAGCAGGTAGTCGAGGTGGAGGCGGCCTGTCTCGTCGGAGTCGGTTTCGCCTAGGCGCAGGTAATACTCGCGACGCTCATTCCAGTTGCCTGACCCCAGCAGGACACCTGCGAGGCCGCGGCGCTGAAACTCCACACGCAG
>JAHFTI010000335.1 GCA_023265535.1 Opitutaceae bacterium | reverse complement strand
CTTCCTGCTTGGCGTGTGTGTCGTCTCCATGGGCCTGACCTTCCTTGAGACCGTCGCCAATCCCTACACCACGGTTCTCGGCGCCCCCCAGTTCGCCGCCGTGCGCATCAACGTCGCCCAGTCCTTCAACGGCGTGGGTTGGGTCGTCGGTCCCTGGCTCGGCAGCATGTTCTTCTATTCAAGCGAGGGCGCCCAGGCCGCCCACCAGACCCTCTGGATCCCCTATGCCATCATCGCCGGTGTCGTGCTGGTGCTGTGTGTGGTCTTCTTCTTCGCTCCCATGCCCGACCTGGTCACCAAGGATGAGTACCATCTGGACACGGCCGAGACGAGCACCCCTCACTCCATCTGGTCGCGTCCCCACTTCGTCGGCGCCGTCGCAGCCCAGTTCCTCTATGTCGCCGCCCAGTCCGGCATCTTCGCCTTTTTCATCAACTACGTCATCAGCGAGATTCCAAACCTCAGCGAATCCATGAAGGACTTCTGGCTCTTCGGCGGCAGCAGCGGCTCGGTCCTCAAGGACGGCGTCTGGCGCATCAATGAATCGGGTGCCGCCAAGCTCATGTCCACCGCCTTCATCTGCTTCCTCGCCGGCCGTGTGACGGGCTCCATCCTGCTGAACAAGTGCTCCGCCCACAAGATGATCGGCACCTATGCCCTCATCAACATCGTGCTGATGAGCCTGGTCGTCGCCCAGCTCGGCTGGCTCTCGTTCGTGGCGGTCTTCGCCAGCTTCTTCTTCATGTCCATCATGTTCCCGACCATCTTCGCCCTGGGCATCTTCGGCCTCGGCAAGAAGTCCAAGATCGCCTCTTCCTTCATCGTCATGGCCATCGTCGGTGGTGCGACGCTGCCCAAGCTGATGGGCTACATCGCCGATGAGCACAACATGTCGATTGGGTTCATCGTCCCCGCCCTTTGCTTCGCCGGCGTCGCCATCTACGGCTTCATCTGGCCCCGCCTCAGCGGCGCCAGTTCCCTGCTCGGCGTCCAGGCTCGCGGCGGACACTGATTCATAAAGGAATATTAACGCCTCCATCAGAGCCGGGCTGACGCCCGGCTCTTTTCGTATCCACTTGCCGTAAAATTCGATACGAAGACAAGAGCGGCGAGGACAAATGAAACATCCTGGCAAGTGTCCTGCTTCCCATCTTTTTTCACCACATTTCCAAAAAAGCGCTTGCCATCCCCCCTTCAATGCCGCTTTGTCCGCACTCTCTTGTTTCGGGCCGTAGCGTAGCCTGGTAGCGCGCTTGCATGGGGTGCAAGAGGTCGCGAGTTCGAATCTCGCCGGCCCGACCATTTTGCCCCCCGCGGTTTATTCCGCGGGGGGTCTTTTTTTGCCTTGGTCCCGCCACGCTCCGCCCCTGCACTGGATCCCACTTTCGCCCCTCGCGATGTCCTCCACCCGTTCCCGCATCTGGTTGGCCTGCGTCGTGACGCTGATCATCGGCGCCTCCAGCAGCAGTTCCGTCTCCCTGCCCGGCGTCATCGGCATCGACAAGCTCGGCCACTTCGCCCTCTTCGGACTGCTCGCCACGCACCTCCACCTGTCGGGCCTGTGCGGAAGGCGCCTGTGGGTGGCGCTCCTCGTCTGCAGTGGCTTCGGCCTGCTGGATGAGCTGCACCAGTCCTTCACCCCGGGCCGTTCCGTGGACCTGCTGGATTGGGTGGCGGACAGCTCAGGAGCGGCCTTGGCGCTCGTTTTGCATGCCCATTGGGCCCCTTATCGCCGGCTGCTCGAGTTTCGCCTGCTTTAAGGCCGCAATGCCCCTTTTTGAAGGCCACCCGCGGGCCTACGCCGCCTGCGGAGGTGCCGGTCGGGCCACCGGCCAAACCGACATGAAGACTGGCGCAATACCGGGTTTGGATACATGAATAGTTCCTCCCCCCCCCCCATGACGCTCCCCGCCCTTCTGGCAAACACCCCGGAACCACCCTATTACGCGGTGATCTTCACCTCCCAGCGCACGGCCGGCGACCAGGGCTATGGCGCCATGGCCAACCTCATGGTCGACCTGTCCTCCACGATGCCGGGCTACCTGGGCGCCGAATCGGTTCGCGATGCGAACGGACTGGGCATCACGGTTTCCTACTGGAAGGACGAGGCCTCCATCCGTCACTGGAAGCAGAACCAGGAACACCTTCAGGCGCAGGCAAAGGGCCGAAGCACCTGGTATGAGTGCTTCTCCGTACGCGTGGCCAAGGTGGAACGCGCCTACACGATGTGATTGCCGGGGACAGCATGCCCGTCGCCCCGCAGGGGTAACCATGACTACACACACATCAGTCCCCCCGGCCCTGCCCCCGGCACCCGGGACCAGAGTCAGGTTGATGCGTTGTGGCATTCGATCATGGCTGCACGCAGCATGCCTGCTCAGCGCCGCATTCTGGCTCACCAGCTGCGCCTCAAACTCCCTCTACCTGACGCCGCGCATCCGAGCCGAAGCGGGTCGGAGTTGGTTGCAGGTCGGAGCACAGCACGTGGAGGTACGCGCCATTTACGACACCCTGGAGGTCAACGTGCGGTGCGTTCGCCCAGACTCGGACTATGCCCCGGACCTGACTCTGGAAATCCAGGTCGCTGAGATACTCCTGACAGCACTGTCCAAGTCCGCCGCCGCCCTGAATTGTCCCTGGAGCACGGTCGATCTCAGGCTCCATCTCCAGTACGGGTCTGGCGCCCGTTGGCATACCACAACAAGTTCGTTCTACCTGGCCGTGAAGCGGGCTGACCTCGAGGGCCTGCGCGATGGAAAGCTCTCCTCCTGGCAGCTAGTGCGCCGAGCTCGACTGGGCCTTGCCGTGAAATCCGTCCCCCAAGGCTCAGGAATGTGGAAGGAATGGAAGACAATCCCCGCCCCCTGACGCAATCCGATGATCCATTTCCATTTCGCTCCCGCTCCAGTCCCGGAGGCTTCGAACACTCGCTTGGGCATCACTCCCGCAGTCGCCGGCTTGCACTCAGCCGCGCCACGCCTAGGTCTATAGGCCCGCCCATGTCGTCCCCCTCAGCAGCCGCCCGAATCGCCCAACTGCGCAGCGAACTCGCCCACCACGACGAGCTCTACTACCGGCAGGCCCGCCCTGAGATCAGCGACTTCGAATACGACCTGCTCAAGAAGGAGCTGGAGGCGCTTGAGGCCAGCCAGCCAGCCGTGGCCTCCTCGGCCCGCATCGGCGACGACCGCTCGGAGGGCTTTGTGCGAGCCCGCCACCTGCAGGGCATGACCACCCTCGACAACACCTACGACGAGGCCGAGCTGCGCGAATTCCACACCCGCATCCTCAAGCTCACGGGGCGCAAGCCAGCCGGTTCCGCGGCGGAGCCCTCCGTGGAACTGCCTCCGCCCGCCCCCGAGGGCATGCTCTTCGCCTTCGACACCCCGCCCCCCGCTCCCGCCGCCGCCACCAAGCCCACGTCACCGTCCCCACCGGCCGCGCCGCAGCCCTCCGCCGACGAGCCCCTCTACACCGTGGAGCCCAAGGTCGATGGCGTCGCCATCTCGCTCACCTACACCGAGGGCAGGCTCACCCGCGCGGTCACCCGCGGAGACGGTGAGGAGGGAGACGAGGTCACCGCCAACGTGCGCACCATCCGCAACCTCCCCCAGTCCCTCTCCGACGCCACGCCGCCCCCGCTCATCGAGATCCGCGGCGAGATCTTCCTGCGCAACGAGGAATTCCAGCGCATCAACCGCCTCCAGGAGGAGGCGGGCCTCGAGCCCTACGCCAACCCGCGCAACCTCACCGCCGGCACCGTCAAGCTGCTCGACAGCGCCGAGGTCGCCTCGCGCGGCCTCGAGATCGTGCTCTACGGTATCGGACATTCGGATACAGCCGTCGCCGAGACCCAGACCGGCCTGCGCGCCCGCCTCGCCGCCTGGGGCCTGCCCGTCCTCCCCCACTTCTGGACCGTCCGCGGCATCGACGCCGCCCTGACCGCCATCCGCGAGCTCGACGCGCTGCGCCACGGCTTCCCCTTCGCCACCGACGGCGCCGTCGTGAAGCTCGACAACATGGCCGAGCAGCGCAGGGCCGGCTTCCGCGGCGAGGGCCAGTCCGCGCGCAAGCTCTCCCCCCGCTGGGCCTGCGCCTACAAGTTCGCCCCCGACCGCGCCGAGACCCTCGTGCGCGACATCACCATCCAGGTCGGCCGCACCGGCGCCCTCACCCCCGTGGCCGAGCTGGAGCCCGTGCTCCTCGCCGGCACCACCGTGCGCCGCGCCACCCTGCACAACGCCGACGAGATCGCCCGCAAGGACGTGCGCATCGGCGACACCGTGCTCATCGAGAAGGCGGGCGAGATCATCCCCGCGGTCATCTCGGTCGTCCTGCCCAAGCGTCCGCCCACCTGCGCCGCCTACGTCTTCCCCACCGCCTGCCCCGCCTGCCAGACGCCCGTGGTCCGCGTCGAGGGCGGCGTCGCCTGGCGCTGCCCCAACCCCGACTGCCCCGAGCAGCTGCTGCGCCGCCTCACCCACTTCGCCTCCAAGGCCTGCCTCGACATCGAGGGCCTGGGCGAGGAGATGGTGGCCCTCTTCGTATCCAACAAGCTGATACGCACCCTGCCCGACATCTTCCGCCTGCGCGCCGCCGACCTGCTGCCCCTGAAAAAATCCGGCGAGGTCTGGGCGGCCAAGCTCATCGCCGCCATCGACACCGCCCGCCGCGCCGACCTGTGGCGCGTGATCCACGGCCTCGGCATCACCCAGGTGGGCGCCGCCTCCGCCAAGGATCTCGCCCGCCGCTTACCCTCCCTGGAGCTTTTCCTGGCCGCCGACGAGCTCGCCCTCATGTCGATCAGCGGCATCGGCGAACGCACCGCCGCCTTCATCCTCGAATGGCTGCGCAACGACTCCAACCGCCGCCTGCTCGCAGAGCTCCAGGCCGTCGGCCTCACGCCCACCCCGCCCGCCGCCCCCACGGCCGCCACCGCCCCGCTCACGGGCAAGACCCTCGTGCTCACCGGCACCCTGCCCGGCCTCTCGCGTGAACAGGCCACGGAGATGATCGAGGCAGCCGGCGGCAAGGTCAGCGGCAGCGTCAGCAAGAAGACCAGCTACGTCCTCGCCGGCGAGGAGGCGGGATCGAAGCTCGAAAAGGCGCAGTCCCTCGGCATTCCCATCCTGTACGAGGCGGCCTTCCGCGCCCTGCTCGCCCCCAGGGAATGAGGGCCTTCACCGGGGCATGGTGCGGCGCCAAAGGCCCCCATGCTCCTCTTGAAATGAGGAGGGACCAAAGTCCCTCCCTCGCAAAGGCGCGTCCACTGCCCGCTGTCCGCCGTCGGCCTTAGCGCGCCCCACCCACCCGCT
>JAHFTI010000015.1:9344-18730 GCA_023265535.1 Opitutaceae bacterium | reverse complement strand
TGGCGGAAGGAACCGGAGCGCAGCGCCGGCACGGGGTTGCGGCGCGGTGTCACGTCCGCCCACCAATGCCAGGGCGACACACCGAGTGCGCGCGACAGATCATAGAGACCAAAGATCACGCCCCGCTCATCACTGCCCGCGATCACCAGCGCACGCTCCACTCCCGGCAGCGGCCTGTCCAGCACCTCGATGTGCGTGGCCTCCCACTGCCCCGCAAGGTCACCCGCCCCCAGCCGCTTCTCGGCAATCAGTCGGTCAATGAGACCACCCGCCCCCACTCGTCCCACGAGCACACAGTGGGCGGCAGTCGCCTGCCCCACTCCGCCGCTCCCGAGGCCCGACACACGCGCCAGGTCCGCCGCAAAATCCTCCGCGGCCCTGCGCACAGGCTCGCCGGCCCCGCGCTCCACGACCACCGGCAGGCAACGCCCCTCGCGCACCAGCACAAAGTCCGTCGCCCCCGCCGCCGCACCCTCGGGCAAGGCCAGCGCACCGGGCGCAGGCAGGGCCGCACGACAGGCCAGGCAACCCAGCAGGAACAGGACACACTGAAGCAGGGGGGCACGCAGGACTCGGGGCATCATGGAACGCAGCCTGTCCCGCCCACACGGCAATGAAAACCCCTATCCAAGCTTCCCGTAAGACTGTGCACCTTCGCCTGCCCTTTTGGGCGTGACAAATCACGAAATTTAATTAGAACTCTAAATAGAAAGAGGCATAACCAAGCACTTCACCACCCACAAGGCACAGTTCCAAGGCACGACCACCTCACTCCTCCAACCGCTCATCCACTGCGACTGCCCCTCCTTCCGCCGCCTCCCTCCTTACTCCACTTACGCTCTTCCCTACTCCACCCGCTTCTCCTGGACCCACTCCCCGACCATTCCACCCTCCGACTTCCGCCCCCCCCGATTCCCCCTTCCGCCCACCCCACTCCCACCTCTCGCTCCTCGCCCCTCGCCACCCCCTTCCCACTTCTTCCTCCCATGTCCTCCCGCCGTTTCCGCCGTGAACTTTCCGAGGCCCTGCCCGACTGGCAGCAACGTGGCTGGCTCAGCCCCGAGGCCTCCTCCGCCCTGCGCGACCATTACCAGCTCGACCGCCCCGCCCCCAAGCTGGGCTCCATCATCCTCGCCTGCCTGGGCAGCGCACTCTTGCTCGGGGGCCTGATCCTGGTGCTCGCCCACAACTGGGACGAGCTGGACCGCCCCCTGCGCGCCCTCATCAGCGTGCTCCCGCTGCTCTGCACGGTGGTCCTGGGCTTCTGGGCCCTCCGCAAAAAGCCCGACTCCCTCGCCCTCTCCGAATCCCTCGCCCTCGCCAGCAGCCTCGCCCTCGCCCTCGCGATCTCGCTGGTCGCGCAGACCTACCAGATCTCGGGCGACCTCCCCCGCTTCCTGCTCACCTGGGCCGTCTTCACCCTCGGCATCTCCTACCTGCTGGGCAGCGGCCTCGGCCTGGTGCTCTTCCACGTGCTGGCCTCCGCCTGGGCCTGGAACATGCACGACGACCGCTTCATGCTCCCGGGCTACCTGCTGCTCGTCGGCGCCTCCCTCCCCTTCTTCCTGCGCCGCGTCTGGGGCACCCGCCGTGCCTCCACCTGCGCACTGCTCCCCCTGCCGCTGGTCGCCTGCCTGAGCATCACCCTCTCCGCCCCCCTCCGTCATCTCAACGGCGGTGGCTGGCACCTGGCAGCCTTCGCCTCCTGGTTCGCGCTCATCTACCTGATCGCCGACTCCCCGCGCCGCCCCCTGGGCAGCATCCTGCGCTGGCCCGCCGCCACCGGCCTTTCCGTCATCCTCGTGATCTTCAGCTTCAGCGACTCCTGGCAGCACCTGCGCTTCGCTGGTTCCTGGCGCGACACATCGAGCACAGGCCTCCTCCACGGCACGGTCCTGCTGGTCCTGCTTCACGCCAGCCTCGCCATCACCGCCCTGTTTCGCCGCTCCACCATGGATGCCTCGGCCTGGCTATGGCTGGCGGCGGGTTACATCGGCTTCGTCGCCTACCTGGGACAGCCCCTGGCCGGCACGGAACTCTGGTACATGATCGCCACCAACCTCTTTGCCGCCGCCCTCGCCCTCGTCACCATGGCCACCGGCATCCGCCAGATGAACACCCTGCGCACCAACCTCGGCTGGCTCCTGCTCTCGGCGCTGATCCTCTGCCGCTTCTTCGACACCGAGCTCAGCTACCTCGTCCGCGGCCTCGCCTTCATCGCCCTGGGTCTCGGCTTCCTTGGACTGAACCTCTTCCTCATGCGTCGCCAAAAATCACTCCCGCCACAGTCATGAACCTCCTTACCCGCCCCTTCCTCTGGCTGCTCCTCGGCGCGCTCATGCTCGCCGTCCCCCTCTCCATGATCGCCCGCAAGGAATACGTCCTGAGCCAGGGCGAGGTCTTCCGCTTCCGCCTCGCCCCCATGGACCCGACCGACCCCTTCCGCGGCCGCTACATGACCCTCTCCTTTGAGGTGGAACGCGCCAACTACGACCTCCCCGCCGACGACGGCGACCCGGGCACCCAACAGGTCCTCTACGCCCTGCTCGAGCGCGACGACCAGGGCTTCGCCCGCATCACCCGCGTCGAAGCCCATGCGCCCGAATCACTTCCCTACCTGCGCATCACCCAGCCGCGCCATGCGGGCAACCGCCTGCGCCTGCCCTTCAACCGCTTCTTCCTCAACGAGGACAGCGCCGCCGCGGTCGAGGCGAAGGCCGGGAAACTCCTCCGCGAGGCCAATGAACAGGGCAAGGCCAACCCCCTCCATGCCGAGGTGCGCGTGAAGGATGGCGAGGGCGTGGTGACCGCCCTGCTGGGACCTGACGGCCCCCTGACGGGCAAGGCCTCCCGCTAGGAGGCGATGGGCAATGGGCAATTTCCCGGGCTGCCCAAATTTGGGTTTGCCTCCCCCCGCCTGCCCCCGCATCCATTGACGTTCCAGTCCTTTCAACCTCTTCCACTTTTACCATGCCTGAACTCGTAGGAAACGTCCTTGTCGGCCAGTCCGGCGGCCCCACCTCCGTCATCAACGCGAGCGTCGCTGGCGTCATCAACGAAGCCCTGAACCACGGGTGCATCGAGGAGATCTACGGCACGCTCAACGGCGTCCTCGGCATCCTCCAGGAAGACCTGATCGACCTCGCCTCCGAGTCGCAGCAGACCATCCGCGCCCTCCGCCACACGCCCGGCGCCGCCCTCGGCACCTGCCGCTACAAGCTCAAGAAGCAGGAGGATTTCAACCGCGTCCTCGAGGTCTTCAAGGCCCACAACATCCGCTACTTCTTCTACGCGGGTGGCAACGACTCCCAGGACACGGCCGACAAGATTTCCAAGCTCGCCCAGGCCCAGAACTATGACCTGCGCGTGATCGGCATCCCGAAGACGATCGACAACGATCTGCCCATCACAGACCACACCCCGGGCTACGGCAGCGTCATCAAGTACATCTCCACCACGGTCCGCGAAATCAGCGCCGACAATGCCGCCATGGGCCAGAACGATCTCGTGCAGATCGTCGAGGTCATGGGCCGCAGCGCCGGTTGGATCGCCGCCGGTGCCGCCCTGGCCAAGCGCCGCGACCACCCGAATGATCCCCCGCACATCATCTGCCTGCCCGAGGTCGTCTTCTCGCCCGAGAAGTTCATCGCCGACGTCAAGCGCGTGCTGGCCCGTGAGAAGTTCTGCTCCGTCGTCGTGGGCGAAGGCCTGATCGACGCCGATGGCAACTACGTCAGCGCCAGCGCCAAGACGGACGCCTTCGGCCACGCCCAGCTCGGCGGCGCCGGTTCCTTCCTCCAGGGCCTGATCGAGCAGCACATGCCCGGCACCAAGGCCCGCCTCGTCACCCTCGGCATGGCCCAGCGCGCCGCTGTCCATTGCTCCTCCAAGACCGACAACGACGAGGCCTTCCAGGCCGGCGTCAAGGCCGTCAAGGCCGCCGTCGAGGAAGCCGAGACCGACAAGATGGTCACCATCGTCCGCGGCAACACCGACCACTACTCCGTGGAATACGGCCTGGCCCCCCTCTCCGACATCGCCAACGGCGTCAAGAAGCTCCCCCGCGAGTGGATCAACGAGGACGGCATCTCGATGAACTACCAGTTCGTCCGCTATGCCCAGCCCCTGATCCAGGGCGAGGTCACCCTCCCCTTCGAGAACGGCCTGCCGGTCTTCGCGCACCTCGACAAGAACCGCGTGGACAAGCAGCTCCCCGCCTACGAGGTCTGAGTCCTTTCAAACGAAAGGCCGGTCACCGCAAGGTGACCGGCCTTTTTTGTGTCCTTCGTCGCGAAGGAAAAGAAAACGGGAAGCCCGCTGCAGGAGCGGGCGGGAGGGACCAGACGCGCTCAGCCTTCGCTCCAGCGGGCAAAGATGCCGCAGGGCAGGGTCTTGCCGTCGGCGCGGATGGGCAGGCCGATCTCGCCCGCCTCGACGCGGCCCTTGCGGGAGCCGAGCAGCTCGACGAGCAGGTTGCCCGCCACGGTGGGCGACAGGCGGGCGGTGTAGGCGTTGATCAGGAAAAAGACGGGCTTGTCGCTGAGGATGCCACGGCACTCCGTGAGCAGCTGCCAGAGGCTGTCCTCGAGGCGCCACATCTCGCCGCTGCTGCCGCGCCCGTAGGTGGGCGGATCCATGATGATGGCATCGTACACCTTGCCGCGGCGCTTCTCGCGCTGCACGAACTTGAGACAGTCATCGATGATGTAGCGGATGGGCTTGTCGGCCAGGCCGCTGAGCTGCGCGTTCTCCTTGCACCACTTGACCATGCCCTCGGCGGCATCCACGTGGCACACGCTCGCCCCGGCGGCGGCGGCGGCACAGGTGGCGGCGCCGGTGTAGCCGAAGAGGTTCAACACGGAGACCTCGCGGCCGGACTGCTTCGCCTGGCGGATGCGTTCGCTGCACCACTCCCAGTTGGCGGCCTGCTCGGGAAAAAGGCCGGTGTGCTTGAAGCCGGTGGGCTTGATCTTGAAGGTGAGCCCGAGGGAATCGTAACGGATGGTCCAATGGTCGGGCAGCGGGCGCCTGAACTCCCACTTGCCGCCGCCCGTCTCGGCGCGATGGTAATAGCCGTCCCAGGCCTCCCACTTGGCGCCCGGCTCGCGGCCGTGGCGCGGCCACACGATCTGGGGGTCGGGGCGCACCAGGGTGTAACCGCCCCAGCGCTCCTGCTTCATGCCCTCGCCGCAGTCCAGCAGTTGATACTCCTGCCAGCGGTCGGCATGAATCATGGGAATGTGCACCAGTGCGGGTTTGGACATGCTCACAGGATCACTCCGAGGGGCGGCCGCGCGCCAGCAGAAATTTGGGCCAAAAAACAGGCCCCTGCCCCCCAAACCAGCCCGCACCACCCGTGGTTTCCTCCATGAAAACCCTCCTTGGCCCCCACACGCAGAAGAAATGCAGTTTGTGACTGGAAAAAGAGCCCTGCTTGCTTTAAGTCTCGGACCTCCATCATGCAACGCACCAGCAAAACCTTCATCGCCCTCCTAGCCGCCCTTGCGGGCGTTTCCGCCCTCAACGCCGACGTCGTTGAGACCTCCAACGGCGCCCGCCTCGTGGGCAAGATCACCAAGATCGAGGGTGGCACCGTCCACCTGGCCACCCCCTACGCAGGCGAGATCGGCATCAAGCAGTCCGAGATCACCGCCATGAGCACGGACGACGTGCTGGCCGTGCGCCTCGCCAGCGGCACCCGCATCGACGGCAAGATCACCACCGAGGGTGGCGATCTCAAGGTGGTCGGCGCCGATGGCACCGTCTCCACCCAGGTCGGCAAGGTCGCCGCCTCCTGGAGCGCCGGCGGCGAGGACCCCCAGGTGTCCGCCATGCGCCGCAAGTGGACCTTCGTCACCTCCGCCGACATCGCCGGCAAGGAAGGCAACACGAAGAGCACCAGCATCGGCCTCGGCTTCGTGGCCGGCCTCGTCAGCCCCCAGGACACCCTCAAGTTCTACGGCTCCTACCAGTACGCCACCACGACGAGCGTCGCCGGCGTCGAGACCAAGAGCGCCGACGAGACCAAGGGCGGCATCGACTACTCCAGCTTCTTCAGCCCCCGCTACGGCTGGTACGTCCGCAGCGAGCTCGAGAAGGACAGCGTGGAGGGCATCGACCTCCGCAGCACCTCCGACTTCGGTGCGACCATGCGCTTCATCAACAACGACGTCCAGAGCCTCGTCGGCCGTCTCGGTGTCGGTTATCGCTTCGAGAGCTTCCCGGTCGGCGCCAACAAGAAGGGCGCCGTGCTCTCCACCGGCCTGACCCACAAGTACTCCTTCAGCAAGTTCGCCGCCCTGGTGACCGACCTGCAGTTCATCCCCGCGATGGACGACTTCGCCGACTACCGCTTCGTGCACGACAGCGCCCTCGAACTCCCGATCGCCTCGGGCTTCTGGAAGCTGCGCCTCGGCCTGAACAACCAGTACAACAGCCGTGTGATCGGAACCCGCGAGAACATGGACACGACCTACTACACCCGCCTGATCCTCAACTGGAAGTGAGGCGGCCGGCCGGCCCGAGGGGGACGCACACGCGCCCTCCCGGTCCTGTCTCCAATTCCTGGATACAAAAGGCCCGCAACCGTGGTGGTTGCGGGCCTTTCTGTATCCAGGATTCAGCGACAGCGGCGCGGTGCGCCGGCACGCCTCACTTTTTCTTCTTCTTGCCCTCGTCGGCGGGAGGCGGGGGTGGCGTGCTGCCGCGCTCGATCTTGAGCATCTCGACCTCGAAGATCAGGCTGGTCTTCTTGGGCACGGCGGGCGGGTTGCCCCGGGTGCCGTAGGCGAGCTCGAAGGGGATCAGGAGGGTGGCCTTGGAGCCCACGCGCATGACCTTGAGGGCCTGGTCCCAGCCGTCGATGACCTGGCCGCGGCCGAGACGGAAGACGAAGGGCTTGGCGGGGTCGAGCGCCTCGTTGAACACCGTGCCGTTGAAGAGCATGCCCTTGTAGAGCACGGTGACCATGTCGCCGTTGCGGGCGGGTTCACCCGTTCCCTCGGCGTGGATGACATAACGCACGCCCGTGACCAGGCGCTTGGCCTCGGGATAGCGGCTCTCGAGGAAGGCCTGCTCCTCCTCATTGAAGGGCTCGCGCTGGGCGAAGGCGGTGGAGAAGGAAAGGGAAAGGACCAGGGTGAACAGGAGGGAAAGCTTGAGGCGGAGGCTCATGCCCTGATTCATCCCGTTTTCCCGCCGCCTCCGCAAGCACGCAAAATCATCGCCTGCAGGGAACATTTCCCCGGTCCCCTCCCCGGCCGGGTTGGAAGGCGGCGCCGGGCGGCCCCCGCGGGAGGGCAACACGCCCCTTGGGCCGGCGTCAGGCCAGGGGACCCGCACCCGGGCGGGCGGTCACGGGGCGGACCACCAGGGGCCCCGGGGCGGGAGCGCTCTTGCCATGTGCGCCCCGCACGCACAGAACCGAGGGCCGACGCGTGAACCTCCTCGACCGCTACATCTTCAAAAGCATCCTCGTCACCTGCCTGGGTGCGGTCGCGCTCTTTGCCTTCGTCCTGACGGTCGGCAACGTGATGAAGGAGTTCATCGGCTACCTGCTGGCCGACCAGATCGACCTCCTGCTCTTCCTGCGCCTGACGGGCAAGATCGTGCTCTTCACGGTGAGCTTCGCGCTGCCCATGGGCGTGCTCACAGGCGTGCTGCTCACGTTGGGGCGCCTCTCGGCCGACTCCGAGATCACGGCCATGCGCGCATCGGGCATCAGCCTGCTGCGCATCGCGCGGCCCGTGATCCTGCTGGGCCTGCTGCTGTCGGCCCTCACGCTCTACATGAACGAGGAGATCAGCCCCATGGCGAAGGCCTCCTCGCGGCGCGAACTCGCGGAGGCCGTGCGCTCCAATCCCCTGAGCCTGCTCGTGCCCCGCACCTTCATCCGCCAGTTCCCCGGGTTCGTGGTGTACGTGGGCGAGAAGAAGGGCAGGGAAATCAGCGACCTCTGGCTGTGGCAGCTCGACAAGGAACAGCGCGTGATCCACATGATCCGCGCCCGCACCGGCCTGATCGACTACAACGAGGAGCAGAACGCCCTCATGCTCACCCTGCGCGACGCCGTGGTGGAGGAGCGCAACGAGAAGGCCCCCGAAAGCAGCGCGGAGCCCCAATGGGTGGGCAGCGTGGGCTCAACCGACCAGATCAAGCTTTCGCTCGCCCGTCTCTTCGAGAAGAACAGCGGCACCCGTACGAAGCTCGACTTCCTGCCCCACTCGGAACTCGTGGCCATGCGCGACACGCTGGAGCGCCCCGTGGCCGGGGAGAACGAGGAGGGCCGCCAGCAGCGCGAGCGCACCTGGACCAAGGTCCAGATCGTGCTGAGCGAACGCATCAACAACGCGCTCGCCGTGTTCTCCTTCGCCCTGATCGCGGTGCCCCTCGGCATCAAGGTCTCGCGCCGCGAGACCTCGGCCAACCTCGGCATCGCCGTGGCGCTCGCCCTCTCCTACTTCTTCTGCTCGACGCTCATCGGCTGGCTCGAGAAACACCCGGCCAGCATGCCCTGGCTGCTGCTCTACCTTCCCAACGTGGCGATGATCCTGCTGGCAGGCTGGCTCTACGCGCGCGTCGAGAAACGCTGACGCGCGCGGCGGCAACGGCGGCCCGCTCCCCACCCGCGCCCCGTCCCGGACCGACCGGCCGCCCGGAGGGGCCGGAGCGCACCGGCAGCGGCTCAGTAGCGCAGCTGGATCGAGAGGCTGAAGACCTGGTCCGTGAATTCCGAGACCGCGTCCTTCGAGGAGAGCTGGCGGTAGGCGTAGCCGCCCGTGAAGCTGAGCACGGAATTCAGCGCATAGGAAAGGCTGAGCCCGCCCTCGTACCAGCTGTCGGCATGCAGCTGGCGCAGGCGGCCCGTGGGATCCTCCAGGGCAATGATGGCCTGGCGCGTCCCCAGGTACTTGGCCCGGGTGTATCCACCTTTCAATGACAGGGTCCAGGCGTCGCCAAGCTGGGAGGTGAAGCAGAGCGAGCCGCGCAGGTCGCGGCGCGCGACGCCGCTCGGGGCGGTGGTGAAGTCGTTGGCACCCTCGGCGACGAGGCGCGTGTCGTCGCTGAAGGCGTAGGTCAGGGAGGCATGCGCACCGACGCTCGCCTGGCCGGGCCCGACCGCGAAGGAGCGGTGCAGGTAGCCGGCGCTCACGTTGCCGGAGATGTTCGAGGAGAGCTGGCCGCGCAGGGCGGCGAAATAGTAGAGGTCATGGGTGTCGACGCCTGCCCCGGGGCCGACCCGGGTGTCGCGGTAGCTGACGCCGAGGCCGAGCTGCTGGCCGGGTGCCACGCGGAAATACCAGGCGGCGGGGACCTCGACGATGCGCAGGTCGGTGGCGGCGCTGGTGCGCGTGTCCAGCCGGTCGTACTGGGTGGAGAGCACGAGG
>JAHFTI010000015.1:0-9334 GCA_023265535.1 Opitutaceae bacterium | reverse complement strand
CCTGCGACTCGCCGAGGCTGAAGTCGCCGGACACAAGGCCCGACCAGGTGTCTCGCGAGAGGAGCGAATCCGCGGAGACGACGCCGCCCGCGGGGCGCAGGTCGAAGGTGTTGTCGGACAGGCGCGCGTAGGCCGCCTCAAGGCGCAGCTTGGTGGCCTCGTCCGTGTAGGAGGCGAAGGCGCGGGCGGAGCTGTCCCAGTGGTCGAGCACGCTGTTGTCGCGGTACTGCAGGCGGCGGGCCTTGTACGCGAGGCCGCCCTTGCCGGGGCGCCCCCTGCCGCCGAGCTCGAGCTCGGCGCCGGGGCTGAGTTCGGTCACCACATCGTCGATGCGCTGGGAGCCGAGGAGGATGTTGTCGTCGGCGCGCACGGTCGCGGTGCCCGTGAGGAAGAGTTCCGCGCTGTCACCGACGGCGAGGAAGGGGGCTGCGTGGGCGGCCGCCGCGAGGGCGGCGAGGGAAATGAGGGAGCTGAGGACTGGTTTCATGCTGCGGTTTCACTTGGCGGTCAGCAGGCCCGGGGCCACGGCACAGCCGTGGAGTCCACCGACCAAGGAAAGGACGGACGAAGGGTCAGGCTACCCGCCGCCGCGCAGGCCGATCAAGGCAAATCCGCAGGCGGGTATCCGGGCTTCGGATACGGCAAACCTGTATCCATCATCCAAATACCCCTGTCCGCCGCAGGGGGAACGCCAGCCCCGCGCGCCGCGCGCCCTCAGCCTCCCGTGAGGCGCGAGCGCGCAATTTCACGATTTTTTCGCGCATTCCCGAGGTCCGGCCGGAGCTCGAGGGCCCTGTCGTAGTCGGCCACGGCCTCGGCGAAGCGGCCGAGCCTGAAGAGCGCGTTGCCCCGCTTGTACCAGTTGGCGCCATCCTTGGGGTCGAGGGCGACCGCCTCGGCGTAGTCGGCATGGGCCTTGGCGAAGTCCTTCCGTTCCCACCAGATGTCACCGCGGTCGAGGTGGAACTCGGCCACCTTGGGCGAAAGGGCGATGGCGCGGTCATAGTCGGCGAAGGCCGCGTCATAATTACCCTTCGCCTCGTGCAGGCGTCCGCGCTGGTCGCGCACTCCGGCATGGTCGTCCTGCAGGAGGATGCACTGGTCGAGGGCGTGCAGGGCCTCGTCGTGACGCTTCAGCCTGAGGAGGGCATGCGCGCGCTCCCGCCAGTCCTGGGCCTCCAGCTCGCCGGCCTCGCTGGCCTCGTCAAAATCCTTCAGGACCTGCTCGGGGCTGCGGTCATCACCTGCGACCTGCCGACGCAGGCGCGCCTCGGCACGCTCCATCCGGCGCTTGGCCTTCAGCATTTCCGCCGCCGCCTCGCTGAGGTCATCGGTGGCCTTGGAGACGCGGGAGAAGGCGTGCTTGAGGTCGTGGCGCAGGGCCTCGATCTCGGCGGCATTGGAAAAGTCGGCCTTGAGCTCGGGAAGCAGCGGGTCGAGTGCGCGGGCACGCCTGTGGTCCAGAAGGGCCGCCTCGCGGTTGCCGCTCAGGCGATGGGTGGCCGCACGACCGAGATAGAGGTCCGCATCCTTGGGGGAAAGGACGATGGCTGCGGCATAGTCGGCGAGGGACTTCTGCCACTGCTTCGCACCGGCATAGGCCTCGGCGCGGTCGGCAAGTCGGTTGGCCTTGCGCGGTTCCAGGCTCACGCACTTGGAGTGGTCGGCGATGGCCTCCTCCCAGCGCCCCAGCTTCTCCAGCGAATCGGCGCGCTGGGAATACAGCGTGACATCGTCAGGCGTGAGCCGGATGGCGGCTGTCAGGTCCGCCACGGCTGCGGCATGGTTATTCTCCTGCACCCTGAGCATGGAGCGGCGCGAGTAGGCGGTGGCGTTGCCCGCACCGGCTGCGATCGCCTTGTCCAGGTCAGCGTAGCCCAGCTTCATGAGAGCCTCATTGCCCTCGCCGACGTAATCCAGGCGAAGGAGTCCCCGCACCAGCAGGGCACGCCCGTGGTTGGGAGAGAGTTTCAGCGGCACCTCGATGAGCTCCAGGGCCTTCTCACTGCTGCCAAAGCGGATGCCCACGGAGGGGATGTCCTCGGCCTCGGCGCGCTGCACGAGCAGCTCGAGGTTGCGCGGATCGAGACGGAGCTGCTCGTCAAGAAACTGGATGAGGACAGCGCGGCTGCGGTTGCTCACAAACATGCCCGTCTTCTCCTCGCGGGCGGCCGTGAAAAGCAGCCCGACTGCCTCGCTGTCGCCACTCCGCGCACGGCGCAGGACGGCATTGGCCGCGGCCTTTTCCTCGGTGAAACGAGGTTCCTTGGTGTTGGGGTCCAGCTTCTGGGCCTGGGCCCATTTGGCGCGCGCCTCCGTCAGGTCGCCAAACTCGTACCAGGCGGATGCGGCCTGGCGCCAGGCCCAGGCATAGCTGGGAGCGACCTGGTTGGCGAACTCGGCATCAATGAGGGCATAGTCGGCCTCCTGCAGGGCGATCCAGCTGCTGATGCGATTCGCATGGTGGCGGGCGACAGTCTCGGCCTTCTCGCCAAAGGCGGTGGCCACCGAAACGGCACGGGAGTGACTGATCGCGGATTCCTCAGTGCGACCGAGATTGCGCAGCACGTTGCCCCGGTTGCCCCAGGCGCTGCTGTTGAGGGGGGCTTTCCTGAGGATCGCCTCGTAGCCCTTGAGGGCCTCCTCGTACTTCTTGGCCACCTCGAGCTTGTATGCGGCCTCGAAATCCTTGCTGTCATCATAGGCATCGTCGGGCTGCACCTGCTGCCGGGCATTTCGCGCCGCCTCCTCCGCGCTGAAGTTGAGCTGGAGGGAGGCATCAAGGCTGCGCACCTTCTTCTGATAAAGGGCGACCTGGTTCGACATGCCCACGGCATGGAAAACCTCCGCCAGTCGCACGTACACCCAGACATAGCCCTCGTCCAGTTTCCTTGCACACAAGGCATCGGCAAAGGCTCCAGGGATGTCGCCCTCGGCGAGTGCGCTGTTGGAGCGGTTGCAGAGAACGATCGCACGGTCGCGGTTCTGCTGCTTCGCCTGGGCGAAAACCAAATCGGCCCGGCACTGGTCCAGCACCGCCTCCCGGTGGCGCCCCAGGGCATGCAGCGAGGAGGCGCGACGGCTGAGCACATGCCCGTCGCGGGGAGAGCCGCGCAACAGGGAGCTGTAGCCAACGATGGCCGCCTCGGGACGCGCCTGCGTGCGGTCTGCCTCCGCCTTGGCGAAGACCTCGTCGCGGGTGGCCGCGTCTGCGGGGGACGCGAAAGGGATGGAGGCAAGGGCGAGCAGGAGAAGGGTGCGGCGAAAGTGCATGGAACGTTGGCCCCAGTCTACTCCAGGACCTGCGTTTCGCCTATGCGTGTACCTGCGTACATCCGGTCGGCGGCCGGCGGGGTGGCGCGGCCTGATCTGCCCCGCCCTTCAGTTGCCCTGCAACGCCAGCTTGCCCGAGCGACCGTCGATCTCGCCCTGCACCTGGTCGAGGACCGGGATGCGGTTGCGGTGGGCGAGCAATTCCTGGGCGAGCGCATCCAGGCGGATGAACACCACGCCGCGCTCCTCCTTCATGCGGCGCAGGATCGTGCGGAAGAGCTCCCGTTTGCCCATGCCTTCGAGCTCGGCATGGATGGTCCAGACGTTCGGGCGATCCTCGCGCAGCAGGGAGAGGTAATGGTCGGCGATCGAGTCGTCGTCGGGATACTCGGGGCGCCCCATGAGCTCGTCAAAGGTCGGCAGGGTGCTCGGGATCTCCAGCGTCTCAAAGACGCGGCCGCCGATGCGCGGGAAAAAGGGGGTGCTGCCGCGCGTGTCGCTCGAGTAGAGCAGCGCCGCCTCATCGTAGACCTGGCGGCTGAGGGCGTTGCTCTGCCAGCCGGGAGCTCCGGCCGTGTGCGCGGCGAAACCGAAGATGCGCTGGAACTCGGTGCGGGCGGCGTCGAACTCGTCACGAATCTCGTCGATGCTCATGCGCTGCACGTAGTCCTGCCAGCGGTAGTGGTTGTTGCAATGGATGCCGAGCTCGTGGCCGGCCTTCTGGACGAGGCGAAGGGTGTCGGCGTTGCGGCGGCCGATATGCGGCGCGGGCAGGAGGGTGCCGTTGAGCAGGGTGCGCACGCCGTAGATCTGGACGACGCTCGTGCGGCTCACCTTCCTGAAGAAGCCGGGACGGAAAATGCGCGTGATGGCGCGCCCGGTCTGGTCGGGCCCGAGCGAGAAAAGGAAACAGGCGGGGGCGCCAAACTCGCGGCAATCGTCGAGCATCGCTGGCACGCCCTCGCGCGTGCCGCGGTCGGTGTCGACGTCGACTTTGAGTGCTACTCGGAGGGCCATGGCGGGGCCGCCGTCAAGCGGCTCAGGTGAGGGAATAATCCTTGTTGGCGAGATGGTAGTCGAGGGTCAGGCGGATGGCCTGCTCGAGTCCCACCTTGGGCGTCCAGCCCAGGCGCTCCGTGGCGTTCTTGATGGAGGGCACGCGGCGCTGGATGTCCTGGTAGTACTTGCCGAAATATTGGGCGGAGGGCACCTCGACGAGCTGGGCCTGCTCGGCGTGCTCGCGGTAGTCGGGGTATTCCTTGAAGGCGGCGATCATCAGCTGGGCGAGCTGGGCCACGCTGACGTCGTTCTTCGGGTTGCCGATGTTGAAGATCTGGCGAGAGGCGCAGCCGTCCTTGTTGGCGATGATCTTGATGAGGGCGTCCACACCGTCGTCGATGAAGGTGAAGGAACGGCTCTGCTGGCCGCCGTCGACGAGCTGGATCGGCTTCTTGAAAATGATGTTGGAGATGAACTGCGTGAAGAGGCGGGAGCTGCCCTCCTTGGCCTCGAAGACGTTGTCCAGCTGGGGCCCGATCCAGTTGAAGGGGCGGAAGAGGGTGTAGTCGACATTGTCGCGCACACCATAGGCGTAGATGACGCGGTCGAGCAGCTGCTTGGAGCAGGCGTAGATCCAGCGCTGCTTTTCGATCGGGCCGTAGACCATCGAGCTGGTGTCCTCGCAGAGCTCCTCATCGGGGGACATGCCGTAAACCTCTGAGGTGGAGGGGAAAATGAGGCGCTTCTTGTACTTCGCGCACTTGCGCACGATCTCGAGGTTGGCCTCGAAATCGAGCTCGAAGACCCGCAGCGGGTCCTTCACGTACTGCGTCGGGTTCGCGATGGCGACGAGCGGGATGACGGCGTCGCACTTCTTGACGTGGTACTCGATCCACTCGCGGTTGATCGTGATGTCGCCCTCGACGAACTTGAAGCGCGGGTGGCCAAGGCTTTGCGTGAGCTTGTGATCGCCCACATCCATGCCGTACACCTCCCAGTCGGTCTGCTTGAGGATGGCCCGCGTGAGCGAGCTCCCGATGAATCCGTTGGCTCCGAGGATGAGGACGCGAAGTGGCATGTGTGTGCGAGGGCTTGGGACGTTTTTCAATGCCCAGACCACGCCCCTGACGCGAGAACAAAGAAACTCAGGACGGGAGAAGATCGCCCACCTGCAAGGGGCGGGTCGGTGTGCCGCGCCACTCGGTGCGCGTGAGCTCCAGCGCCTCGGCACCCGTGGCGACGACCAGGGGCGACACGCTGAGGACCTCGCCCGGCTTTCCGCAGTTCACGGGAAGGGCGCGCACGGCCGGGGTCTCGTCGTCGGCCCACCAGACCATGAGGCGGGCGCCGTGCACGTCGGTGAAGGCGCCGGGATAGGGATCGGTGACGGCGCGGATGAGGTTGAAGATCTGGGTGGAAGTCTGCGTCCAGCGGATGCGGCCGTCCTCCGGCTTGCGGCCGCCGAAGTAGGTGGCCTGGGAGGCGTCCTGCTCGGTCTCGGGGGCGGTGCCTGCGAGCAGCTGGTCGATGCGGCGCTCCAGCACCTGGCGGGCGCAGGGAAGCACCTTGCGGAAGGCCTGCTCGGCGGTGTCACGCGGGCCGATGTCCACGCCCTGCTGGTCGACCACGGCGCCGGCGTCGGCGGACTTGACCATGCGGTGCAGGGTCATGCCGATGCGCGGCTCGCCGTGGAGCACGGCCCAGTTGATCGGCGCGCGGCCGCGGTACTTCGGCAGGAGCGAGCCGTGCATGTTGAAGGCGCCGAGGCGGGGCAGGGCCAGCACGCGCGTGCTGATCATGTTGCGGTAATAGACCGAGAGGATGAGGTCGGGCTGCAGCGCGGCGATGCGCTCCACCCACTCGGGCGTGTTCACGCTGTCGGGGGTGAAGATCGGGATGCCCTTCTCGCGGGCCGCGACGGCGGGGGTCTTGAACCAGATTTTCTCGTGCGGATTGTCCTCGTGCGTGATCAGCGCGACCACGTTGTCGCCGCGCGACAGCAGCAGCTCGAGGCAGGAGTAGCCGACCTCACTGTAACCGAAGAAGACGATGCGGGGCTTGGAGGACATGGGCGGGGGAGAAGGGACGGAGAGGGCGCCCGGCGTCCGGGCGCGTGTAACAATTATTTGGATACGGCCTCGATCAGCTCGCGCACGTGGTAGCGCTGGCGCGTGCGCACGACGAGGTAGGTGCGGCCGACGTACTCGCCGATGAGGCCGATGCCCACCATGGTCACGCTGAGCAGGAAGAACAGGATGCCGAAGAGCGTGAAGATGCCGCCCTCCTCGGGGCCGATGATGAGGCGCCGCCCCGCGAGGACGAGCACGAGCACAAAGCTGCCCGCGGAGCTCGCCATCGCGAACATCGTGAAGAGCTGCAGCGGCATCAGCGAGAAGCCGGTGATCAGGTCGAAGTTCAGGCGGATGAGCTTGTAGAGCGAGTAGTTCGAGACGCCGGCATGGCGCTCCTCGTGGCGCACCCCCACCTCGGTCGGGTTGCCCGAGAAGCTGTAGGCGAGGGCCGGGATGAAGGTGTTGATGGCGCCGCTGTTCACGATGGCCTCGATGATGGCGCGGCTGTAGGCGCGCAGCATGCAGCCCTGGTCGGACATCTCGATGCTCGTGATGCGGCTGCGCACGAAGTTCACGGTCTTCGAGGCGTACTTGCGGAAGAGCGAGTCGTGGCGCTTGAGGCGGTAGCTGCCGACATAGTCGAAGCCGGCGTCCATCTTCTCGATGAGCAGCGGGATCTGGTCGGGCGGGTTCTGGAGGTCGGCGTCGAGGGTGATGATGACCTCGCCGCGCACGCGCTCGAAGGCGGCCATGATGGCCATGTGCTGGCCGTAGTTGGCGTTGAAATCGATGACACGCGTGACCTCGGGGCGGCGCTGGTGCTGCTCGCGCAGGAGCTGGATGCTGCGGTCCACGCTGCCGTCGTTCGTGAAGAGGATCTCGTAGCTGCGGCCCAGCTTGTCGAGCACAGGGTAGAGCTGCTCGAAGAGCTTGGGGAGGTTCAGCTCCTCGTTGTAGACGGGGATGACGACGGAGAGATAAACGGAGGGCTGGCCGCTGCTCATGCTTGTTTCCTGTGGGTTTTGAGAAGGGATACCAAGGCGCCGGCCACGCGCGCAACGTCGCTGTCGGCCATGGTCGGGAAAAGGGGCAGGGTGAGGATGTTGCGGCCCGCGTACTCGGCCTCGGGGAACTGCCCCGCCTGCCAGCCGAGACGGCGGTAGAGGGAGAAGAGATGGATGGCCGGGTAATGCACGCCCGTGCCGATGCCGGCGGCCGTGAGGGCGGTCATGATGTCGGCGCGCTTCACGGTGAGCAGCTCCTCGGGGAGGATGACCTGGTACATGTGCCAGTTGCTGTGCACAAAATCGGCCACGGGCAGGCGCAGGCCGAGCTCGGCGGCGCCCAGGCGGCCGAATTCGGTGAAGTAGAGGCGCGCCAGCTCGCGACGGCGCTGCGTGAACTCGTCGACGCGCGCGATCTGGCCCAGGCCGATGCGGGCGGCGACATCCGTGAGGTTGTACTTTCCGCCCACGAGCTCGACATCCATGCCGTCCACGCCGCTGCGCACCACGCCCTGCAGGCGGTACTGCTCGGCGAGCCTGGCCTCGCGCTCGTCATTGAGCACCAGGCAGCCGCCCTCGACGGTGGTCACGTTCTTGTTGGCGTGGAAGCTGAAGCTGACGAAGTCGCCGAAGGAGCCGATGAGGCGGCCGCCCCAGTTGCTGCCGAAGCTCTGCGCGGCGTCCTCGATCACGCGCAGCTTGTGGCGCGCGGCGATCTCGTGGAGGCGGTCGCGGTCGACGGGGAGCCCCGTGAGGTCGACCGGGATGATGGCCTTGGTGCGCGGGGTGATGGCGGCCTCGAGCTTGTCGAGGTCGATGAGGCGGGTGACGGGATCGATGTCGACGAAGACCGGCTTGGCGCCGACCTCGAGCACCACGTTACTCGTGGCGACCCAGGTCAGCGGCGTGGTGATGACCTCGTCGCCCTCGCCGATGCCGGCGATGCGCAGGGCGATTTCCATCGTGCAGGTGCCGCTGTTGAAGGCGCGCACAGGGCGGCCGCCGAAGTAGGCGGAGAGCTTGGCCTCGAGGGCCTTCACCTGCGGACCGGAGGTGATCCAGCCAGAGCGCAGCACCTCGCACACGCCCGTGATGGTCTCCTCGTCGATCGTGGGACGGGTGAAGGGAAGGAAGGGCAGGGCCGAGGTGGAACTGGGGGCGGACATGTCAGGGTTGGTTGCTGAAGAGATAGTAACGGCGATTCGCGGCGATCAAATGATATCGGCGGGCGGGATCGTCCATGAGCTGCTCGGCCTCGGTCTTGCGGGCGAGCACCCAGACCCGGGCCTTGCCGGCCCAGCGGCGCTGCAGCTCGGCGTAGTCGATGAAGCGGCCGCTCTCGCGCGCCACCGGGTCCAGGCTGTAACCAAGTTCGTCGCGGTGGTCGACCAGGCCGACGGGGCGGCCCGTGTAGTACACGAAATCATGCGCAAAGCAGCGATAGTGGAACACCTCCTCGCCCGGGGCGGCCTTGGCCGTGAAGACCTCGGCCACGTCGCGCGAACTGCGCTGCTGGATGATGGACGAGGCGCTGGCGATGATGAGCAGGGCCGCGCACCAGGAACCGGCCTGGGCCAGGAGCCCGGCCACGGCGCGCCCGCGCAACTGCAGGGTCAGGGCTGCCGAACCGCCTGCGAGCAACACCGACACGAGCAGCACGAGCTGCACGCGGGCCTCGATGAGCAGGGCGCTGTCGCGCATGAGCCCGGGCTTCACGATGAGGGCCAGCGCGGCCAGTCCGAGCACCAGGCTGAAGCCAAAGAAGGAATAGGCGGCCAGCCGGAGGCGGCGGGTCTCGCCGCGCGCCAGCACACCCTCGAGCCAGCAACCGCCGAGGATGGCCAGCGCCGGGAACATGGGGAGGATGTAGGGGGGCAGCTTCGACTGGGAGCGGCTGAAGAACAGAAAGATGAAGGCGGCCCACACCAGCAGGAACCAATAGTCGGCACGCTCCTTGCGGCGGGCCCAGCCGCCCTCGACGCCAAG
>JAHFTI010000334.1 GCA_023265535.1 Opitutaceae bacterium | reverse complement strand
ACCCTGGATCACCAGCTGGTTGACCTGATAAATCGCGGCGCCCCAAAGGCCGGGGGCCATCAGCACGGCGATCTCGCGCACACCCGCTGTCCAGCGCAGGTCTAAACCAGGCCTCCAGCCCTCGCGCCAGAGCGAGACCGCTGGAAGCGCCAGCTGCAGCACACCGCCCGCGAGCACACCCGCGCACAGCCAATGCATCTGCCCCAGCGGAGTCTCGGCCCAGTGCAGGCCCGCCCCGCCCAGGGAACCGATCATGCACAGGTTGAGCAGCACCGGCGAGAAGGCCCCCTCGCTGAAGCGCTGCAGCACGTTGAGCGTGGCGCTGAGCACGGCCGCCAGGCAGATCAGCAGCATGTAGGGGAACAGGATGACCGAGAGGTCCGCCGCGAGGTACCAGCGCTCCTCCTGCCCCTCGATCAGGCGCGCCTGGGCGCAGCCCACCATCGCCAGGGCGACGATGACACCCGTCACGAGCAGCAGCCAGCTGCACACCTGGTTGACCAGGACAAAGGCACTCGCCCGGCCGCGCGCGGAGAGCTCCTGCTGCAGGGTCGGCACAAAGGCCGCGGTGAGCGAGCCCTCGCCCAGCAGGCGCCGGAAAAGGTTCGGCACACGGAAGGCGGTCGCGAAGGCCGAATTAAGCGCCGTCGTGCCGAAGATGTAGGAGCTCAACTGGTCGCGCACCAGTCCCAGCACGCGCGACACGACGGTCAGGCCTGCGACGACACCGATGCTCTTGAGCTTCCTCGACACGAGGGCGATTTGTCGGGGCGGCGCGCCGCGGCTGCAAGCGCGAACACAGGAGACTGGGTTCCTTCACAGCCGGAAGCCTTTGCAGGCGCATCGGGACAGCGCACGCACAGGCCCAAGCCGGAGAGGCGCAAGACCTTCGCAATAGCCCCGGGGTGAAAGCCCCTCCAAAGTACCCCCCTGCGGCATTGACGCAGCCATGGGCGCCCCCCACCCTCCAGCGTCCCATGCCTCTCCTCACAAAGCTCATTGAGCGGCTGCAGCGCCACCCCAAGCGCATCGTCTTCTCGGAAGGCGGTGACCCTCGGGTACTTCAGGCTGCGCGTCAGTGGGTGACCCGCCGCATGGGCGCCCCCATCCTGTTGGGCGACCGCAAGCAGATCAAGGCCACCGCCGCCCGCCTCTCGCTCGACCTGAAAGGCATGCGCATCATCGAACCCGCCCTGAGCGAGGACTTTGCGCCCTTCATCCAGCAGCTCGAAAGCATGCGCGACGAACACGGCCTGATGATCCCGGACGCCCGCGAGGCGATCCGCGACACCGGCTACTACGCCACCATGATGCTTCACAACGCCCAGGCCGACGCCATGGTGGGCGGCGCCACCGTGTCGGCCACCAGCGCCCTGCGGCCCCTTTTCCAGATCATCCCGCGCCAGGAACACGTGCAGACCGCCTCCTCCCTGATGATCCTCGACTGGGATGAGAAAAAGATCGGCGCCGACGGCACGCTCTTCCTCTCCGACTGCGGCGTCATCCCCGAGCCCACGGCGGAACAGCTCTGCGACATCGCGCTCTCCACGGCGATGATCGCCCGCCACCTCACCAACGAGATCCCGCGCGTGGCGATGCTCAGCTACTCCTCCAAGAGCAATTCCCAGCACCCCGCCATCGTGAAGATGCGCCGCGCCACCGAGCTGGCCCGCGCCAAGGCGCTGTCAGCCTCGCTGCCCATGGAAATCGAGGGCGAGCTCCAGGTGCACGCCGCGCTCGACGTGACGATCGCCGCCGCCAAGCAGGTCTCAGGCCCCGTCGCCGGCCACGCCAACGTGCTCATCTTCCCCGACCTGAACAGCGGCAACATCGCCTTCAAGCTGGTGCAACTGCTGGCAGGCGCCAACACCTTCGGCCAGATCATCACGGGCCTCAACCGCCCCGCAGCCGAGGTCAGCCGCGGTGCGAGCGCGCACGACGTGTTCGGTGCGGCGGCCGTCGTCGGCTGCCAGGCCATCGACCGCCGACTGCTCTACGGCACGCCCTGAGCGAGCGGGCCAGAGGACCCGAGTCGAAGGGAGCGGTCCGCAGGAGGCAGACCGGGCGGCAAGCCCGGAGCTTCAAGCCAGGCCGGCCTACCTGGAACCGGACGCCCCGCCCTCAGGGCAGGTCGACCTTCAGGAGACGCTCCTCGATGCGCACGTCCACGACCTTGGCCCAGGCGGCCCTGAGGTCCTCGGGCACGGCCTCCGCCTTGGAGGCGCGTGCGACGAGCTCCTCCGCAAGGCCGGGCACCTTGTGCAAGGGCAGGGAGCCCACATGAAAGCGCTGGGGCACAAATTCGAAGGTGCCCGAGGAGCCCTTGGCGAAGGTACCGGCCGCCTGGATGATCACACTGGTATCCAACAGGGGGATACGCACGGGCAGAGAGACCTGCACCAGCTTGTCGGCGATGCGGAAATTCAGGGAGCCGGGAACGAGGTAGGGCTCATCCTTCTTGGGCTCCTCCTCCTTCTTTTTCTTCTGCTTGAGCACGTCCTTGGCAGGGGCGGCGGGCTTGTCGGAGGGCTTCGCGATCGCCGTGTTGAGCTCCTCCTCGGTGACCTCGATGGATTGGCCGTCGAGGAAAGCCTGGCGCTTGCGCATCCAACCCTGGCCCCGGTAACTGTCCTTGGATCCCTCGATATAGGTGACCTGACCAGGGAGGACCTTGGGGTCGGGAAGCTTCGTCACCGTGGCGACCGGCCTGAGGATCAGGTGAACTGAGGCGAGTAGCACACCAAGCAGGATGGCGAGCACGGCTCCGATGATGATTTCAGCCCAACCCGGTCCGTAGTTTGCCCTGTCTACCTTCGAGATGCTCATGGAATTGCGTGAAATCAATGGCTTCTTTGGCACAATGGCAATGCCGGAGCGCGCCCCCCCTGCCGCGGCGATTTCCGCCACCAGGGGCCCGAATTGGGGTGCGAAGTCGCGCAGAATGCAGGAACATGCGCTCCGCTCCCCCACTCCCAAGCACGCATGCGCGCCGCCCGATCCCTCCTTAGCCTGCTCGCCCTGAGCTGCCTGCTCCTGCCGGCTTCCCTCCTTGCCCGCTTCAGCGAAACCCTCACGCCCGCCGAACGCACCGCCAGCGGGATCACCCGCCTGAATGCCGACGAGGTCGGGGCCGTCGACGCGCTGGTGCAGCGAGAGCTCACCCTGGCGCGCCAGGGGCGCACCAACGGCTTCGCCGGGACCTTCACCCTGCGCCGCACCGACTCCGAGCTGAAGGCCACGGGCATCCCGCAGCTCGACGCGAAGGAACGGGCCGAGCTCGACACGCTGGTGGCCGCCCGGCTCGCCAAGCAGGTCCTGCCCCCGAACCGCAGCGCGGGCGCCTCGGCCGCGGCCGCCAATAGCGTCGCCCTGCCAAAGCCCCGCGCGGGCCTTGAGGTGCACGGCTCCGTCTCACTGTTCGCGGGCGCCAACTCCGAGGGCGGCTCCTTCTATGGCGGCTACATGGAGACCACGCTCATGAACCGCTCGGGCACCTTCGCCCTGACGCTGGGCTACGGTGAAAGCCACGGCCGGGGCATGGGCCTCTATCCCTACGGCTATGGCTACGGCTACGGCTACGGCTACGGCTACGACACCTGGCCCTGGTACGATTCCTATTACGGTTACGCCCCCTACCTGGGGTTCCACGACCCCTTCCACTCGCCCCTCGCTGGACCGTATTCACGTTCCTATTACAACTCCCTCGGCGGCGACCACGACCTGACGCCGCGCATGGAGCCGCGCACCCCCGCGGTGCAGATCGAGGTGCGCACGGAGCGCAACTCCATGGAGTCCGGTTCCCTGCGCAGGCAGGAAATCTCCGCGAGCGCCTCGCACAGCTGGGGCAGCTCCCGCTCCTCCACGCAGGGCGGCGGACAACGCGGCCACAGGTAGGCGGAGTGAGCCCCCACCGCCCCGCGAGCTCAGGCCTTCGACGAACCGGAGGAACTTCCTGAACCCGACGAGCCCGAGCCTCCGGAGGAACCCGAGGAGGACGACGAAGCGGACGCGGAGGAGCTCGACGCAGGCGAGGCCGGGGCGGAGGCGGCGGACGAGGAGGACGACGATCCCGAGGAGGAGCTGGCGTTGCTGCTCGAGCTCTTCTTGTAATCGGTGATGTAGAAGCCGCTGCCCTTGAAGATCAGGCCGGCCCCGCCGCCGATCTTGCGCTGGACCTTGCCTTCCTTGCCACAGGTGCAGGCCTTGAGGGCCTCATCCTTCATGGATTGGAAGAGCTCGAACTCCTTACCACAGGTTTCACAGACGTATTCGTAGGTCGGCATGGGAACGGTTAAACCGCCCCTTATGCAAAAGGGCGGGGGCTTTGCCAAGTTTTTGCTTCGCCCGGGGCGGCGCACGCCTAGTGTCGGGTCTCCGCGGGAAACCTCTCCGCGCCTGCCCATCATGGACTTCAAGGAACAGCTGACCCTCTACGTCGCCCGCACGGAATCCGGCCTGAAGGCCCACACGCCCGCCCCGGACACCCGGCCTGCGCGCCTGCACGAGGCCATGCGCTACACCCTGGAGGCGGGCGGCAAGCGCCTTCGCCCCGTGCTCGCCCTCGCCGCCTGCGAGCTCTTCGGCGCACGCGCCGATGCCTTGCCCGCAGCCGTCGCCCTGGAGTGCGTGCACACCTATTCCCTCGTGCACGACGACCTGCCGTGCATGGACAACGACGACCTGCGCCGCGGCCGCCCCACGGCGCACAAGGCCTTCGACGAGGCCACGGCGCTGCTGGCGGGCGACGCCATGCTCACCCACGCCTTTCACCTGCTGTCCAGCGCCTACCGCTCCGACCCCGCCCTCACCAACGCCCTCGTGCTCGAGCTCGGGGATGCGGCCGGGAGCAGGCGCCTGATCGGCGGGCAGATGGCCGACCTCCTGGGCGAACGCCAGAAGGCGCCGAGCGCCGAGGAGCTCGAGTTCATCCACCTCAACAAGACCGCCGCCATGATCGAGGCCAGCCTGGTCATGGGAGCCCTGTGCGGCGGCGCCACGCCGGTCCAGCTCGAGCGCCTGCGCTCCGTCGGCCGCCTGACCGGCCTGGCCTTCCAGGTGATCGACGACATCCTCGACGTCACCGCCGACACCGCCACCCTGGGCAAGACCGCGGGCAAGGACCTGGCCTCCGACAAGACGACCTACATCAAGCTGCACGGCCTCGATAAGGCCCGCCGCATCGCCCAGGAGCTGACGGACCGGGCGCTGTCCGAACTGCGACAACTGCCGGGCGATTCCTCGTTCCTCGCGGAACTCATCGCAGGCATGGGGCGCCGGGTGTCCTGACGGAGCCCTTGCCCACCGGCGAACCCAGCTCCCCTTCCCCACATCCCCTTCCTCACACCCCCTTGCCC
>JAHFTI010000333.1 GCA_023265535.1 Opitutaceae bacterium | reverse complement strand
GCTGCTGCAGCGGCTGGCCTCCGAGGCGGAGGAAAGCGCCCTGTTGCGCGAGCACGCCGCCTGGGCGCTGGGGAGGCTGGGGTAGGGTGGGCTGTGTGAGGCGCGCAAATCGGCGGGCCTGTCATTGCGCCGCTGTTGTCATCCCCCGGCATTGCGCAGGTCCGGCGCTCAGAGCCTGAGCGGGCGCCGGAGCAGTGCACGGGTGATCCCGCGTAGGATTCCCGCCAGCTTTGCCCCGCTGCGGTCCTCCAGGAAGCAGACGTCGAAAAGGATTTTTGCCGAGTAGGCCAGTTCATGAACGGCCATGTGGGGATGGCGCACCAGCCAGGGAAACAGCAGCCGCACCCGGTTCTGGAACATGCAGGAGAGCCTGTGAGGCGACATGAAGGAAGGTGTCCAGTCCACGCCGAAACGATGGACCGGCCGCTTGTGGCCCCTGTGGTGCTCCAACCTGGCACCCGGCAGCAGTGCCACCTTAGTGCCGAGCCTTGAGGCGCGGAGGCAGAAGTCCTGGTCCACGAGGTCGAGCATCAGGCGCTCGTCGAAACCTCCGAGCTGTTTCCAAATCGAAAGGCTGAAGCAGGAGCCTGACATGATGCAGAAGCTGACTGCCACGGGGGCCTGAGCCTTGGCGTCGACTGGACGCCGCCTGAAGAGGAATGGCAGCCAGGGGTGCGGGGTGACATGCAGCGTTTTCCTATCCGGGGTGCCTACGTCCTGCCAGTCGGCTCCCAACACAGCCAGTTCATCGTGCTGACTGCAGTGTGCCATGAGCCTGTGGCACAGGTCGGAGGCGGGTGTGCTGTCCTGGTCGAAGGATATGCCATGGGAATATCCCCTGGAGTGAAGCAACGCGAAGCCGGAGTTGAGGGCCCCCGCCACACCCTTGTTGGAGTCCTGGGCAAGGTATTCTGCTCCTGTACGCAGTGCGGCGTCTCGGATACGCTCTCGGGAGGCGGCTTGGGTGCTGTTGTCGACCACCAGGACAAGCTGCGCCTGCCCCGCGAGCTTGCGGAACAGAGCCTCCGGCGGAACCTCCGGATTGAAGGTCACCACCACGGCCCCGCAGAGGGCTGGAGAAGGGCACCTGCCTTTCACAGCATGTATCTCACTCGTCATGGGCCTCCCGTTTTGCTGAGGATTCGGGCCATGAAGGCCAGGCGTTTCTCCTCCTTGACCGAGATGTCGATGTGCGCGATCTCCGTCCTGGGAATTCTTTGTCCGCGCCAGCGCTCAAGAAACTCCATGATCTTTTCGCGCCAGGGCTGCAGTGGGGATGGGGTGTTGGGAAGGCGAAGGAAGTAATTTGCTCCGTCCGGGATATCCGTGTCCCTGTAGGCTGCAATGACGGGCAGGCCGTGGCAGAGGTACTCACGTACCTTGAGAGGGCAGGCCTCATCCATTGATTTCCTGAACAGGGCCATGGTGCCTATGGCAGCTGTGGCCCCTGCTACAAGATGCAGGTATTGGTCCCGCCCCAGGGTCCCGTGCAGGACCATGTTGGGGTGCAGGGGGCGCGCGGAGCATGCCTGCCAGTCCCCCTGATCGCACCCCACGATGTCGAACCGATAATCCGGGAGCATCTCGGCGAGTTCCCCGATACGCTCCAGTCCATGCCAGGGAGACCCTGTGTTGCCGATAAACAGCAGCGAGGGGGCTGCGTCGGACAAGGGGGGCAGGGCCGGTGTGGCGGCCAAGTCCAGGCTGTTCGCGATGACCTGACTGGGGATGCCCAGCCAGCTCATCCGATGTGCCAGTTCCTCAGTCACCGGCACGAGGCCAGTGAGCTTTCGCAGTACGGATTTTCTGGTCAGCTTATGGTAGAGCCGCTTGTGCAGGGGCAGCGTCAGCCCGTATTCGTAGGTGTCGTCGGAGTTGATTTCTCCGATGGTGGGGATGTCCCCCAGAAGTGCGGGCAGCCCCGCCTCATGGTTGGCGTACCTGAAGTAGATCAGGTCCGGAGACCAAGCGCGGATGCGACGGCAGAGTTCCCTTGAGGAAGCCTGCCTGCCGAGCAGTCCACCTCGGCGCAGCAGCGTGGTCTCGAGCGGGGCGAGACCCGGCCAGGCCACGCCCGACGGGGTGAGGGCAAAGTAATGCACGCTGTGTCCCCGCTGCAGCCAGGCGAGCGATTGCTGGCGGATCTTCTTTGAGATGCCGTTTTCCACCGCCATGTCCGCCATCTGGCCCAGGTAGGCGATCCTCATGGCGTTCCCTTTCGCGCAAGCGCTCCGAGGTGGAGGGGGGCGAACGCTTCGACGGCGATGGGCACCCACCCCGTGTGTCTGAGAGACTCCTCCATCAGGGCCCCGTCAAAAACATGGTGGTGGACGCAACGGTGTGTGGTGTTGCCGTGAACACGTTCCCTGAATTCCTCCGGCGAGCCGGCCGCCGGGTCCAGGGAAAGGTCATGCAGGGCGAGCACCTCGGCAAAATGGGTCTCATCGGTTTCCGGGCGCTCAGCCGCCCTGTCGGCGAGCAGGTGTTCCAGGAGGGTGATGGGACGACGGTGGTCGAAGGTGTGCCGCGGGTCCGGCAGCACGAGCAGCAGCAAGCCCCCGTTGCGGCAGACCCTTCTCCATTCGTTGAGTGCCCCCAGGGGGTCGGCGAGATGTTCGAGGCAATGGCTTGAGATCACTGCATCGTACCCTTCGTCCTTGAAGCCGTGCAGCGTGCCCGCCTCGCGAAGGTACTGGGTGCCAGGTTGCCTGCCTCTCCTGAATTCGAAGGCCCCACCTTCCTGCAGGCGGCTTTCCCAGGCCGTGGTGGCGCTGAAGTTGACGTTGTCCACCCGGTCCGCGGCGCCGTACACGGGCAGGGCCCCGCGTGTCCTGAAAAGGCGGCTGGGACCACCAATCTCGAGCACCCTGCCGCCCGTCAGTGCACTGCAGGCCTCGGCATGGAAGGACGGCCTGTGCGGAAAGCAGCGCTCACGCAACGCGGACGCCGCCCAGGCCAGTCCTCCCTGGCGGAGCCGCTTGAACAGCCGTTGTATGCTGGATGGGTGTGCAGGCACGTTTTGTTTCCGTGTGGCTTGGTGGCGGCAAGTGAAGGTCTAATCCATGGAGCTGGTCAAGGGCCGGGGCATTCCTGCCAGACGTACGTCGCTTGGCGACTGTGGATCTGCAAGCGTGGCTGCACAGCCGTGGACTTGGGCGTGTGCCTGGGCATTTTCCCGTGCGGTGTCTCGCGGCGCTTCATGAATTCCTCAGGGTCGTGAGATCGCGCTTCAAACGCAGCAGCAGAAAAAGGGCGCCGACGACCGCAAGCTCGAGGGCCAGGCGCACCGGGACTGCGGTGCTGCTGAAGAGCCCGGAAGCGGCCAGCAAAACCACGACTCCAGACAGTGTCCAGGCGACGGTGAGTCCGCTCCAGCGGTGGGGCACGGGAAAGCGCGCCTGGCTCCTGGGTGCCACCAGGAGGGCAAGGCAGAGCGCAGATATCAAGGGCCCCAGCGCGGCGGCGAACACGCCGAGCACCGGGAGGAGCACCCACATGCTTCCGACCGCAAGGGCGGCCGCTCCGATTGAGAAGCCCGCGAGCATTCCTGTGTCCCCGCGCAGTTCCAAGCCGGGCAGCAGGCTGGTGAAGCCCACCAACAGCACAGCGGCGCCCAGGGGGGGGATGAGGGGAATCGCCCCCTCAAAGCCGGGGCCCGCCAGCAGGTTCACGAGCAGCGGGGCCAGCTCCGTGAGCAAGATCAGGCCGCAAAGTCCGAGGAAGACATAGACCCGCGTCACCCCGGCAAGCCATTCGGGGGTGAGGGCCTCCTTGTGCCGTGCATAGACCAGCGGCGTGACCGCCATGGGAAACGCACTTGCTGCCAGGCCGAGAAAACCGGTGATGCGCATCGCCAGGCCGAGCCGCCCCGTGTCTTCGACACCGAGGTGTTGAGCCACCAGCACGCGGCCGATCTGGGCGGAGGCGAGCGACCCGAGTGCCGAGAGCACGAGAGGGAGCGAAAAGCGCGTCAGCCTGACCTGCACCGCCCAGTCCCATCGCAAGGTGAGTTCGCCTCGCGCCAGCAGCGCCCCGGCCAGGAAGCCCGTGGTGCTGCCTGCAGTCTGGGCGATCAGCACCGTCGAGGCGGATCCTCCCAGCCAATGCAGGAGGAGCAGCGTGGCGGCCGCGCCCACGGCGCTGCCGGCGAGGACAGCCACCAGGTAGTCCTTTGCCCGCAGGGACCAGCGCAAGTGGCGCACTGCCACCGCCTGGGCCCCGGTGCTGACCAACCATGCCAGCGCCACAGGGGCCAGCGCGGGGTCGTTGCCAGACAGGACCGGACCTTTCCCTAGGGCAGCAGCGATTCCCAGGGCCGCCAGGCCAGCCAGTCCGAGTGAAATCACGCAAAACACGAGGGTGGTGGAACCGATCGCCCTTCGCGCCTCGAAGCCGTCCGCCTCGGGCAGGTACCTTGCCAGCCCCTGGGGCATCTCCAGGGTCGCAATGCTCGTGAGCAGCACGGCGGCGGCGGTGCAAAGCTCCAGCACACCATATTCATTCACGCCCAGCGCACGCGTCGTGAAGGGAAGCACCAGCAGCGAGGCCATGCCGGGCAGCGCCAGTGAGAGCAGGTAGAGAAGGCCGTCGCCGCCGATGCTGCGTTTCATTGCACGGGCGTATCCAGGTCACGGATACGGTTGAGGAGGGTCGCCAGCAGCGCAGGGTTGTGGTCCAGGCCGAGTGCGGAGGAACCGTGCAGCTCCACGAGCCTGCGGCACAGCTCCAGTGTGTTGCGCTCGGGCGCCCCCCAGCCCTGCCAGTAGTCCAGGGTGGTCGGGTCGACGCGCCATTGCCCCGGAACATCCCCACGGAAAATCCGCAGGAACCGGGCCGCCACGGCGTCCGGATTCCAGCATTCGGACACAAAGGCCTTGTTCGCGGCCGCGATCGAGGCGCGGAACCCGGGTTCGCGCAGGACCATTGCCAGGAGCTCGCACATGCCGTCCGGGTGCGTGTAGTGCCCCTGTGGGATCGCACGGGCGGGCATGTGTCGTTGGAGCGCAGCCCCGCCGTAGCCTCCCACCAGGACTGCCGTTCCCAGCGCCGCCGCCTCGGTGCCAAGCCCCGCGAGGGGAATGTCCGAGTACAGCTCATCCAGCACAAGGTCAGCCGCCGCCACCTGCCGGAGCACCTCGTCATTCGGGCAGCGGGTCAGCACGATGTACTCGATCTCGATTCCCTCGGAGCGGAGCTTCATCAGGTGTTCCTCAAACACCGGTGATCCTTTTTGGAGCGGACGGGTGGGGGCGTGCACCACACGCAGGCTGGTGCGGTCCTCTCCGCCCGCCCTGCCGTTTGCCACGGAGGGAGCCGCAAAGGGATGGCCGATTTCCAGATGGTTGATGAAGTTGCGG